>NZ_JBLYIG010000488.1:0-1708 GCF_049222245.1 Nitrospira sp. BLG_2
TCGACTCCAGGAACCTCCAGTTGAATCCGTTCTGCTTTCTCTCGACCTTTCGTTTGTCGGTCCCTCCCGCGCGCCTCCTCAGAGCTAAGCACAACCGGACATGACGAGCGTCATCGACAGGCCTTTCAGGCCCGTCGATGCATGCCGTCATCTTGTTGACTCAGCCTTGAGATTCAGGAGGTCGGAATGCGACGCGGATGTGCGCTCTCTCGGACGATCTGGGCGCTGGTGGGTTTTGTCGTGGCGCTCAGCGTGCTCGCCCGCAACGTTGAAGCGTCAGAAACCGGTCCGAACGGGACCATAACGGGCACGGTTCAAAGTCAGGACCTTCGTCGGATTGATCAGGCCATTGTGCAGATCCGGGACCAGGAAGGAAACGTCGTCACCCAGGGAGTGACGAATCAGGCCGGCGAGTTCAGCGTGCAGGTGTCCAAGGAGGGCACGTATTCGGTGAGCGCCGTGCAGGAAACCTACAAGAGTGAATATGTCGTCGTGAAGGTCGGTGCGGAACCACCGGCCCCCATCACCCTCACCTTGGCGGTGACCCAGGAGATAGCGTTGGAGATCGTCTCGCCGTTACCGGCCATCCAATACAAAGCGTCCAGTTCCACGTACCAGTTGAGCCGCAAGGACGTGGAAATTCTTCCGCGTGGCAACAACAATGACGTGGCAGATGTTCTCTTGACCATCCCGAGCGTGGTGTACGGAGGGCTCAAGCAGACGCACATTCGTCAGGATCACGCCAATCAACAGTATCGCATCGACGGCATTCCGATCCCCGATACGGTGACCGGCGCGTTCGCGGACATCGTGCCCCCGCGCACCTGGGAGCGATCAGACATCATCCTGGGGGGCATGGAGGCGCAGTACGGGAACAAGACCGCGGTCGTCGTCGATATCACCAGCAAGAGCGGTACGAAGCCGGATTTCGGTTCGATCCAGGTCTTCGGCGGTTCGTATGAAACGGTCAATCCCTCGCTCGAATACGGCGGAACGATAGGCGAGAAGGTGCGGTTCTACATCATGAACAGCTACGTCACGACCAATCGGGGGCTCGAGCCGCCGATCCTCGGCCGGACGAGCTACCACAATCAAAGCGAGAAAAATAACACCTACCTCCGTGGAGATTACCAGCACGACAACAGGAACAATTTCAGCTGGATCTTTCTCGGCTCGGTAGCGAAGTATCAGATTCCGACGATCCCAAATCTGCAAGCCAACTCCGATGTTTTGGCTCTCCTCCCGGGTTTCACGCCGACGGCGTCGCAATCCGTCAACCAGTTTCAGAAGGAAAACAATCAATACAGCCAGCTAGTGTGGCGGCATGACCTGAACGCGAGTCATTTCTTCAGTTTGGGCTTCTATTTCCGGCGCGGAGTGGCGGATTTTCAGACCGACCCCCTCAATGCCCTGGCCTATGCCGACGACGTGAATACAGCCCAGACGGCGAGCCAGAAGCGGACGGCCTATTCCGGCGGGTTCCGCCTGGACCACACGTGGGTGCCCCACAGCCATCATCTGGTCAAGACGGGCGTCCAGTTCGACTACAGCAAGGCGAATAACAGTTCGCAGATGTACGCCTTCGGCACCGGGGGCGGCGCGCCGGCCGGACCGGTCCTGACACTGGACGCGTCCAACCAGAATGTTCAGACCAGGCAGGAATTCTGGATCCAGGACCAGTGGACATTGAACGACCACTGGACATTCA
>NZ_JBLYIG010000489.1:0-7072 GCF_049222245.1 Nitrospira sp. BLG_2
GAAGGCCGTGATCTTGGGTATGCTTGCTGTCGGAACGGTCTTGGCGACGGTCGGAGTCGTCACCGGTGCGTCATGGCCGCAAATCTTTCTCGATCTCTTCAGGGACCTCAAATGATCTTTCTGCGACGCCAACTTCCTCTCTTGATCACTCTCGTCACGGGTCTCCTGTTCGCGGCCCAATACTATGTGCCGCATCCGGCCTCGGAACAGATGCTCACCTCGGCGACGAAATGGCTGCAGATCATCGGGGGATTCGCGTTGGTCTTGGGCGTGACCAGTCTGTTTCACCAACATGCGGTCAAGATCAAACGGCAAGAAGCGGGATGGGGCTATAGCCTTGTCCTGTATGCCGGCATGCTCGGAACGATTGCCGTCGGATTGTGGGCCGATGGAAAAGAAGCGGTCGATGGAGCTATGACGGCATTCGGCTGGGTCTACAACTTCATGATGGTACCGCTGCAAGGCACGATGTTCGCCATCCTGGCCTTTTTCATCGCATCGGCTGCCTACCGTTCGTTTAGGGCCAGAAGTCGCGAAGCGGCGGTGCTCTTGGTGGCGGCCGTCATCGTGATGATGGGACGGGTGCCGCTGGGTGAATATTTGATTCCCCTGAGCGGCGATGTATCCTCATGGATTTTAAATGTGCTTAATTCTTCCGTGCGGCGGGCCATTTTGATCGGAGTCAGCCTCGGAGCCATCGCCTTGTCGTTTAAGATCATCTTCGGCGTGGAACGGTCGTATCTTGGGGGAGGCAAGGAATGACGTCAATCATTCAACGTGATTCGTTACATAAGGGATCCCTGGGGTTCACGATGAACGATTTACGAATAACGGTTTTGCGATGACCTTCGCCGAACGCATGCTCAAGATCGATCGAAGGATTATTTTCCTCGTGATCGGTCTCTGTACTCTGTTGCCGTTGCTCTATCCGATCGGCTTGCCGATCAGGATTACCTCGGAAGTACAAGGCATCTATGACCATATCGAGTCGTTGCCGGAACGTTCGGTCTTCCTGCTGTCGATCGATTTCGACCCCGCCTCTAAACCCGAGCTGCATCCGCAAGCCATTGCTCTCCTGAGGCACGCATTTAGAAAAAACCTTCGGGTGGTCGCGATGACTCTGTGGGTGAGCGGCACGGGTATGGCCGACCAGTTGATCACTCAAGTCGCCCAAGAAATGGGAAAAGAAAACGGCAAGGATTATGTATTCCTTGGATGGAGTCCGGGTCAGCAGGCTGTGATCATCAATATGGGACAAGATTTGTATTCAGCATTTCCGAGCGACTATGGCGGCAAAACCACAAAGGATTTGCCGATCCTGAATGGAGTGCGCAGCTTGAAGGATGTCGACTACGTCGTCTGTTTGGGAGCAGGGCGCCCGGGAGTGGAAGAGTGGTATGTGTTCGGCAAGGACAAATATAAGTTCGAACTCGGCGGGGGCTGCACGGGAGTCATGGCGCCGGGCTTATACCCGTTGCTGCGGAGCGGACAGATTAACGGCCTGATCGGCGGCCTCCGCGGGGCAGCGGAATATGAAAGCCTCATCGGTCAGAAGGGTAAAGCCGTGGCTGGCATGGATGCGCAGTCGGCCACGCATATAGCCATCATTGTGCTCGTGGCCATATGCAACGTATTTTATTTCTCCCTCCGGCAGCAGAGGGGATAAGGGTAAGACCGCGATGTCGTTTGAAATAATCCTCGGGGCCTGGGTGGCGACAGGGTTGACCCTCTTCATCTTCTCGTTCCTGTACAAGGACAATCCTCTTTTCAAATTTGCGGAACATCTCTATGTGGGCGTGTCCCTCGGATACATCATTGTGAAGACGTACGATAGCGTCGTCCTACACTTGATCGTGAAGCCGATCGTGGAAAATGGGGAAATCGCTCTCCTGATTCCCGTTGCCATCGGAATGCTCATGTTGACCCGGTATGTGCCGAAGGCAGCCTGGATGTCCCGATATGCGTTCGCCTTCATTGTCGGGATGGGGGCGGGTTTGGCCATTCCTCGAACCATTTCCTCCTTTATCCTGAAACAAATCGAGGATACCGTTCGTCCGTTGTTGTCGATGACGGGACAGGACGGCCTCGCGTTTTCGATGAACCTGCTCAATCCAGGCAGCAACCTCAACGCCCTTATCATCCTGCTCGGGGTGAGTTCAGTGTTGTTCTACTTTTTCTTTTCGATCGAACACAGCGGAGCGGGAAGGGCTGTTGCTCGAACCGGCGTCATCTTCCTGATGATTTCCTTCGGCGCGGGATTCGGCTATACGGTCATGGCCCGCATGTCGCTCTTGATCGGCCGATTGACCGATTTGATCGAATTCTCCGATGCATCGTACGGACGACCGACCATCTGGTTACTGGCCGTGACCATCGGCGCGCTCGTTGTTCTCAGTCGGCGCATGAGACGTGAGCCTCCTCAAGAAGGTGAAGGTTGAGGCTAAGGTCAAGCCGGAAAGATATTGCCATTCACATCTTCAACTCCGCTCGACCTTAACCGTAGTCTTCCGACCAGTTGCAGCCGTTCCATTCCATGCCCTAAAATGTCCTCTGTCATGACCACCGGAGCCGTCAAAGATTCAACTCAGTACCCGATCCTGCGGAATCTTCAATTCTCGCCGATTAAACAAGGGGACGATCAACTGATTGTGCTCTGGGACCCGAGTGGACTGAGTAAAGACAAGCTTGTCTTACCATTGAACTTTTTTTTCATCGTGCAGCATTTGGATGGCGAACATTCACTGCAAGAGGTCGGTGCGTTGTACTTGAAACGGTTCGGCGAATTTCTCCTGCCGAGCAAAGTGGAGCAACTGGTGGCGGATTTGGACCAGAAACTCTTTCTGGAAAGCCCGCGAGCCGAGGCGGCACGGCGACAGGCCCGGATCGACTATCGGCAACGGCTGTCCCGCCCGGCGGTATTTGCCGGACGGAGTTACGAAGCGGACAGCGCCAAACTGCGAAAGCAGATCGACGGTTTCTTCACATCGGGCGAGGGGCCGGATTTCAAACCGTCGGAGCATCGGGGCAAACCGATCAACGGGCTGGTTGTGCCGACCTTCGATCTGAAGCAAGCAGGGCCGGTCTATGCATGGGGATACAAAGAATTACAGGAGGCCCAACAGCCCGATGTCTATATCCTTATTGGGACCGCCCATGCGGGCCTTGAACATTGCTTTGCCGTCACGGACAAGGATTTTGAGACACCGCTCGGCATGGTACCGGTGGACCGGCCGATTGTGAATCGCCTCAAGGCGGTTGCGCCGGAGTTCTTCGAGGAGGACATCGCCCACCAGTCGGAGCACGCGATCGAATTTCAGCTGCCCTTCCTCCAGACTATCATCGGCAAGTCCTTCACGATGGTCCCGATCCTGTCGTCGTTTTCCGCGTTGAGCCTGAATGATCCCACAGTTCGGAGCTCAGTGGATCGGTTCCTCCGCGCCCTGCGAGACGAAATCGGTGCCTCGGGACGGTCGGTGTGTGTCATCGCGGCGGGGGAATTGGCTCATCTCGGCCTGCGCTATGGCGACAGCGCTCCGCCGACCGATTTTTCCTTCCACCGCTCGATGCAACGGGACTTGGAAATGTTGAAACAGGTTGAAGAGCTCAAGCCGGATGAATTCGCCGGGTTTATCCAAAAGGAGAACGATCAGCGGCGTATCTCGGGCTTCTCACCCATCTATAGCTTGCTGCGATTGATTCAGGCGGAAAAAGGGCAAGTCCTCCGCTACGATCGCGGAATGACCGACCAATATAATTCCACCGCGACCTACGCCAGCATGGCGTTCTTCTAGAGAACCATCCGACAGTGCTCGATAAACACGTGAGCTGATAGAGAATTCTACTCTCCATTTGTGAAACAAGGGATGTCTTGTCTCTATAAAGACATCTTGTCTTGCTTGTTAGGCAGAAGCCCGAACCTCGTGGCCTCTACTAGCTAGATACATCGGCAAATATACGAATTGTTCAAAGAGGCCTCAGTCCTCTCGTTATAAGAGTAGGTCCTTAACTTGCAGTCCTGCCTTCAACAGAGTGTCCATGTGTTGCTGTGGTCTGCTCTTGTCTTTGGACTGTGACAGGGACAAGTGCAGCTGACGATTGAGACCTTTAAAAAAGACAGCGAGAATCAGTTTCGACAAGTCCGGTTCCTGTCTGTACACGATCAGTAATGGAATCGACCTCAAGAAGCAGAAAACTGAACGTCCAGGCAGTTATCCGAGCGGGCCCGGCGGAAGATCGAAAGGTTTTGCTCGACCTGATGCCGCTACCGACCCCTGAAACCTAAAAAAGGAGACATCATGGCGGAGATTAGAACGACATCAATCATTCTCGCAGGGCTGTCTATGGTGGTGCTTGGATCGGCGTGCGCGCAGGCCGGTCCCGTCGGCGACCGCCATGAGGTGACGGAGGCACAGCCGGCCCAAAGCCGACTGCTGGCGCAAGCGGAGAAGAAAGATAATCAAAGCAAGCAGCTGCTCTTGCAAGGTCACCAAAAGATCCTCGGCAAAGTGGAAGCCGTCACTTCGGACCAGATCAAGGTCGATATCGGGGAAGTGCACCCACGGTTTCTTCCTTTGAAACAGGCACAGGAAAAAAACTTCCCCCCCATCAACCCCGGCGATGACCTGATCATCACCGTCAACGACCAGAATCTGATCGTCGATTATCACCCGCTGGAATCCCCATCCCCCAATCATAAAGTCGTGCGAGGGAAGATTGCGGATACCATGCCGATCGGGCATGACCGGGTAGTGATCAAGGGAGCCGACGGCAAGGAACAGTCATTCGATGTTCGCTCGCAGGCACGCAGCAAACTGGCGTCCATCCCAGTGGGGACTCCCGCGATTTTTTTGATTGATGAAACGAACCAAGTGACCGACGCCACGTTTGCCAGTGTGGGCGCGGCGAAGGAGGCCCACAAAAACTTCGATGACAAGTCTTCCATCAAAGGAGCCCACCGCCAGATTGATGGGACAGTGGTCGAGCCGCTTCGTGTCGACCGCATTACGCTCAAAACAAAAGATGGAGAGCGGCCCTTCGAGGTGCGTGACGTCATGCATGAACGCATTTCTCAGCTTCGGAAAGGCGAGTCTGTCATTCTGCTGGTCGACAATGAAAATAAGGTCGTGGACATTGCCGTGCCGCCTCAGTCCAGCCGGTAGTGCCCGAGCTCTTCCGGCCTCTTAAACGGGGAGCCGTCACCACGCTGGGCGGCGGCATCCCCCGTTTCATCGGATCGCCAATCGCATGGAAACGGTGCCCGTAGCCCTACATGGTCGGTCCCCAGCCGGGGAATCGGTGGTGTCCCGAATGCGGCGAACATGATCGGCCGCTCGCAACGATCAACCAGGGACGCATGTTTCGGGATTGCTTGTCGCGCTGGATCCGCAATTTTTCCGTTTGCTTTTTGCCGGTCGGCATCCTAAAATCCTGAACCTATCGGTAGGAAGCGCCCTTTCCCCCCATAACAAACAATGCAGTTTTTCGGATGAGCCGTACCCTTCTTGTCTCGCTTTCTCTTGTCCTGTCTCTGCTCTGTTTCACGTTCTCGTGGGTGTTCGAGAGACCTCTCCTGGCCGCGCCGGGAGGAATGACGGAGGTCTTCCCTGTTCAGAAAGCCGCGCCAAGAGCGCTTGTGATTGAAACGGCCGGAAGCGAAGCGGAACTGCGGCGCCAGATGCGTATCAAGAACGAGGTCGCTGAACTCTCCACCGAAACCATGCTGTTTTCGGAAGCTCCGATAGGAAGCTTCGGCTTCATTGCTCCACAATCCCTCGGAATGGTTCTCGTCATGCAAAATCCGGATCTTGAATTGGAGCGGGTGGCGTCCACTCCTCATGCGTATGAGATCCATAAGATCGCCGACGGCGGCGGCTTGGTGGTCGGATTCATGGACAAGGAGGCGGCATCTCAGATTTCCCCCAGCGAACGGCCCAAGAATCTGCGTATCGCGCTCTACTCTAATCCCGTCGATACAGCGTCTGCCATCGTCGGGCTCCCATTAAATAAGTTGATGGTAGACCGGATGCCCATCAGGCTTGATCCTAAAAAATCAGATAGTCCCATGGTGCTGAACGCGGATTTGTTGACGACGGCGAACCGGAAATCGCCAGGTCGTGGACAATAGCCGTATGAACGCACGAAGGGCGCCGGCTGGAACGTATTGACAGTCCATGCGAAGTTGAGTATCTTGCGACTCCTGTTCTCTACGAATAGCGACAGTGGACATCACATCTTTCTTCGGTCAGGTCGGTAGGTTGTTACCGAAACTATTTTGTCTTCCCACTTTGCATATTGTTTAGGAGGCCGGCTGAGTAGCCCTCGCTGCTCACTTACATTTCTCATGTTATGAAGGAGGGTCGGTTCATGTCTCACCGTCATTACACATTCACCCGAGTCTTGAGCGGACTCGCGGGCATCGCGCTGTTCATTGCGCCAGCGACCCTGCTCGCTGAGACTTCATCGCATGTGGCGATGAATCATCAGCTGCCGGGTTGGACCGAACAGCTGAAGGGGCAAACGATCATTGAAAACACGTTGGAGGGTCAACCGGAGCGTACCGCCATGGTTGAACGGCAGCACCAGCGCGTCATGCAACAGATGCAGCATGACGCCACCGTGCAACGCACCGGCGGGTACTATAACGATCTGAACATGATGCACCAGTATGGCGCCGGGAACCAGGACGTGCTGCTCATGTCGAATTCCGGCGTGGAACCGGTGTCGACGTCGGGCGGGCGTTGTCCGGCATCCGCGCCGGTCCGGAAGTACGACATCTCCGCAATCAACGTGGAGATTTCGCTCAATATGTGGCTCGACTTCTATCCCGGCTACATGTACGTCCTGACCGAAAACCTCGAAAAGGTGCGGGAAGAAGAGGGCGCCAATCGAGCCGCCCGCGAGAAAGAAGGCTATGATCCCGGAGCCGTCAAAAATGGAGTGCAGAGCCAATGGATTCAGCCGTTGGCGATCCGTGGCAATCAGGGCGATTGCGTCAAGATGACGCTTCGCAACCAACTGGAGGGCGGTGAGGAGGTCAGTCTCAACATTCACGGCTCCAGTATGATCGTCGCCT
>NZ_JBLYIG010000490.1:0-2698 GCF_049222245.1 Nitrospira sp. BLG_2
CGGCGAGAGCGAGGCCATGCAGCAAGTCTATACCTTGGTGGAGATGGTGGCGGACAGCGATGTGACGGTCTTGCTCACCGGGGAAAGCGGAACCGGCAAGGAACTCGTCGCACGCGCGATTCACCATAAGAGCCCGAGGGCCGACGGGCCGTTCATTACCTTGAATTGCGGAGCCTTACCTGAAAATCTCTTCGAGAGCGAGCTATTCGGCTATGAGAAAGGCGCTTTCACCGGCGCCATGTCGACTAAAGTCGGACGGTTTGAACTGGCTGACGGTGGAACGCTGCTGCTGGACGAAGTGGGTGAACTCTCGCTCAAGTCGCAAGTTGATTTCCTCCGTGTGTTGGAGACGAAAGAATTCAGGCGTCTGGGCGGAACGAGACTCATCAAAGTCGATGCGAGAATCATAGCCGCTACCAATCGGAATCTCGATGAAGCGGTCCAACATGGAGACTTTCGAGAAGATCTCTACTATCGGCTCAATGTCGTTCCTATCCGTCTTCCGCCGCTTCGCGATCGGGCGGATGATGTCCCTCTGCTGGTGGATCGATATCTGCGCGAGTCCTGCGCGCAGCATCACCGCGGGCCGAAAGAAATCTCGCGAGACGCCATGCGGCTGTTACGGCTCTATGGGTGGCCTGGAAACGTTCGGCAATTACGAAATCTCATGGAGCGGCTGGTCGTCACGGTGAAGGATGCTACGATTCAACCCTCGCATCTTCCTGAAGAAGTCCAGGTTAGCAAAGACGATGTACGGACCATGGTAATTGCCCTGGGAACACCCATTCAACAAATCGAACGACAAGTCATTGAGCGAACCTTGAAGGAAGTCACGAACCATCGAGAAAATGCCGCCAAGCTGTTGGGCATTAGTCTTAGAACTCTCCAATACAAGATCAAGGAATACGGAATTCGTGACTAATTGCCTTGATCGCATTATCTCCCTATTCGCGAAACAAGATCACAGACTCACGGCGCAAGAAATGCACCCTTAAATCACAGCAGAGTCGGGTAAGCCTGCAATTCTTGCACGGATAATTTTCAGCCGGGGGTCTCAGACCTCAGCCTCTCTCCACTGCCGTTCTAAGCCCGCGATAGATTTCATCATCCCTGGTATCCTGAATTTGTTCAGCAGCGGCATTATCCCTGCAGTAGCTGAAGTACGCGCGAATCAAGCATGGGCTGATAGAGAGCTCCGTCGTGAAATGCATACAGCCGTAAAAACCAACGACAGCAGCCATCATGCCGGTGCTGACTGAGCTTTGCGCAACACCTTTTGAGCAATTGAGAGTGCCAAGAAGTAACGAGTAGGGACATGACCAACAAGAATCGGAACACGCCGGACAGCATGTCGTACACGAGCCGCCAATCGACGCATGATTGGTTCACGCACCTTCAACAACTGTTGGACGCGCTTGTGCTCTGTCCCACGGATATCGCAACACGATGCGAATTGGCTTTGTTGCTCGAACAACTTGGTCAGCACGAAGAGGCGTTGGTCAATTGGAACGCGGTCCTGACTTCCGATTCCAACAATCTCACGGCTCGAGAAGGGGCGAACCGTTGTCGGCAGCGGATGGGACGGCCCCTCCAATCACCTACATAAGTTGAGTTGAACCTTCAACGGAGATGACGAAGCCGATTGTACAATCAGAGACCTTGCGGCCGAGACCATTCTACTCCTGGTGGAGCCGATGCATCGGAAATGAACTCGGCCTTCGTTAGCTTCGCGAAAGGACATGCCTTTCAATCTACTCTCATGATAAGGGGAACGCCATGCGATATTGCGTGAGTACAATGCTCGCCATACTCATCGGAACGGTCTCGCCGGCCTGGTGTTACGAAGTCATTGCGGTATCCGACGGAGGAACGCTCACAGGCACGGTGCGCTTGGAGGGCCAGATCCCGAAGCCAAAGGGTTACAATCTCACCACCTTGCCCGATCCTTACTATTGCGGGCGCATTTCCGATGGGCAAGGCTGGCGCCTTCTTCAACCGTTCAACATCGGGCCAAGCGGCAAGTTCCTAGACGGGGTGGTCTATCGCGAGGAAGTCAAGAAAGGGAAACCCTTTGAGGACGACGGGGTTCCACAGATCGAAGCGAAAGATTGCCTCTTTCTCCCATTCACGACGGTGGTGCGGGACAACAAACCGGTGACGGTCGTCAACATGGACCCGGTCATGCACGACATCCAAGCCTATGAGACGTCACATTTGGGTGCGCGCGTCCTCTTCAACGTCCCGCTTCCGATGAACCCACAACATCCACGAAGCTTCAGAGACCGCGGAGACGCCGCGCTGGACCACAAACACAAGGCCGGAGCGCCGAAAAAAGAATTGGTCATGCTCAGCAAAGACCGCCGGGTCTTCGTCATGCAATGCGGCTTCCACGCCTACATGGAGAGCTGGGGTCTGGCCGTCAGCAATCCCTACTTCGCCAAGACGGATGAGCAGGGCCGTTTCACGATCACCGATGTGCCGCCCGGCACCTACAAGCTGGTGGTGTGGCATCCCTATATCCGAACAGTCAATGAACAATCCGTCACGGTTGGACCGAAAGGAACCATGGAAGAAGACTTCGCGTTCTTGGCGCCGACTGGGCTGCTTTACGTCAATGAAGCACTAGAACACGACTATATGCAATATAGCGTGACGGAGGAACAGAAGAAAGAGATTGAGCCGATGGTCCACATACAGG
>NZ_JBLYIG010000491.1:0-3427 GCF_049222245.1 Nitrospira sp. BLG_2
ACGGCTTGATCGCCTCGCGGCTCCGCTCGTCACCCATCGACTCCAAGGCGGCCACCGCCAGTAATCGCGTTTCCCAGTCCTTATCACTGAGCATCGCAATAAGTGAATCGTAGGCGTCGCCGCTTTTAATTTTACCCAAGGCACGAACCGCGCACTTGCGGACGTTTTCATCTTTGTCGCGAAGAGCTCCGACCAGCTTTTGGACGGACGGCTCGCCCAATTCGACCAAGGCATCAACGGCATCATCTTTGAACTCGTCGTTTCGAAGCTGAAGTATCAGGGGATCGAGCACCCGCTCGTCGCGAATTTTTCCGAGCGCCAAAATGGCGTACTTGCGAACTTCCCAGTCACGGAGCAGCTTGAGGAGGGTCTCAACGGCGGGAGAGCCTACCTGACCCATCGCTTCGATGGCGACCTCTCGGACCTGCCAATCACCGTCGCGCAATGCGCGGGCCAATGGTTCAACACATCGCTCATCTCCCATCTCACCTAGAGTAATGACTGCTTCCCGTCGGACTACCCAGTCGGGGTCGTTCATGAGATCGATCTGGATGTCTATCTCATCCTTGACCTGCTCTTCATCAAGCGAGACGGTACCCTGACCGACCACTAACGCGTCAGCAGCGGGAGAATCAGCCTGGACCTGATCGATCACAGTCTCGGTGGTGGGCTGGTCACCGGCTTGCAGGCCGAGAGGGTTATTGCTTGGGGAGGGCTGTTTCGGTTCTTGTTCCATGGAATCTGTATCTGGCTCAACTATGACCCGCTGAACGACTATGCCGACGCAGGGGTTGCAGCAGCACCTTTGCTTCCGGCCGCCCGCTTCTTCCGTTGGGCAAGCGCCCGCCGTTTACGCTGTTCTCTCTTCAATCGCTTTTTCAATGACCGGAGTGTGGTGTCTCCCTCCGGATTGCCGTGGTCGGCACGTTTTGCGGCGATTTTCTTCTTTAACTTCACTTCATCCGGTTCCGCTGCCTGCTTCTTGGCCATCGATCGATGCCTCCCCTTCGATAACTCACGTATTGTCGGCTGCTGACGAGAAAGATCCAGTCTAGTGGAGAGCTTTGCACCCTGTCAACCTGATAGGATCGGCACGGTGATTCTCGCTCAAGGGAATAGACGGTGAGAGGCCGCGGCCCTAAAAGCGGCCCGGGAGGCCGCTGGATGGCATCAGCAAGATGAAATCAGTCGAGGACCAAAGACGGAACCGGAGTGAGGGCCGGGAAAGCCACCGCCAACATCGCAAGGGCCCAGCGATTCCGCCTTGCGATCCACAGGTCGCCAAGGAAATTCCGAGGTGGAAAAGCCATCTCAGGTGACGTCCGATCGGTCTGTGGCTCCGTATCAGCAAGAAGTGACACAGTTCGGCCGGAGAATTTTTCCGACAGCCACATCAGCTCCGGACGACGTTCGCCGACAATCTCAACCTGCACATACGCCAAGCCTTCGTGCCCCATACCCAACTGGACCGCCGCACCATGGGAAAGGTCGAGAATTCTGCCCTTCTCGTAAGGACCTCGATCGGTAATCCGCACATAAAGATGCTTTCCGTTCGTCAAATTGACCACACGCACGATACTCCCAAGCGGCATGGTCCGATGAGCAGCCGTCAAAGCTTCCATATCGAACAGCTCGCCGTTCGCCGCTTGTCTGCCATGAAACTGTTCACCGTACCACGACGCGACACCTCGATCTTTGATCCCTACATCCAATTGTATATCCCCTTTGGGAACCCAAGAACAGGCCCCCAATGACAGATACAGGATCATTGCGAAGGATGTAGACGATGAGAGCCGACTGTGATGACGTTCAGTGTACATGCTGGGTATCGCCTCCCTCCTTGATGTCAACAATGGGATCTCCGGTCGATTCAGGGTATGAAAGGCATCGGACTTCGACAATACCGACTGGAGTACCGGGTCCCCAACCTCCGTATGGACACCTCCGTCCGGATCGGGAGGGGTGACCGCATGGAAATCTCGAAAGATAGGCTTCCTCGCGACCTCTATATAAATGAGCCCGATCTTAAATTCAACACCGCAGGCCGATCGGAGTCTGCAACGAGGATACGATATCTTCGAAATGCGTTGCTTCGCGGAGATTGCGCTATCCAGCCCAGGGAGGGAGAATCACTTTCGAGCTGTCACGTTCCCTAGCATGGGGTAGACGATTCATCATGCTTGATACCCACCCTATATTGACTGCCTCAAACGGAGTGAGTAATATCCACGGTCAAGACAACATGGTGTAGTTTCGAGAGCGGTACCGCTCCATCCTCCGCGGTTGCTCGCACCGAATATCACATTCGTGATCGACGTTCAAAACATTACCAAGCGGTATGGCCATCATACGGCTATCGATCGTGTCACCTTTTCGGTGGCCAAGGGAGAGGTGTTGGCATTCCTTGGCCCGAACGGTGCCGGAAAAACCACCACGATGCGAATCTTGACCTGCTTCATGCCGGCGACAGAAGGCACGGCGCGAGTGGCGGGTTTTGATTGCACCGAACAATCATTGGAGGTAAAGCGGCAGATCGGTTACCTGCCGGAAAATCCGCCGGTCTACCAAGAATTCACTGTGACGGAACACCTGACCTTCGTGGGCCGACTCCGTGGAATCACGGGCCCGAAACTCTCGTCGGCGCTCGACCAATCTATTGGACGACTTGAGCTGGGCTCTGTCCGCCATCGACTGATCGGCAACCTTTCCCGCGGCTATCGTCAGCGCGTGGGACTGGCGCAAGCGCTGCTGCATGACCCGCCGGTGCTGATCCTCGACGAACCGACGGTCGGCCTTGACCCCAAGCAGATCATTGAAATCCGAGAGCTCATCAAGAGCCTGGCCGGCTCGCATTCCGTGATTCTCAGCACTCATATCCTCCCGGAGGCGACCGCAGTCTGCCAGCGGGTCGTCATCATCAATAAGGGCCGTATCGTCGCGGAAGATACCCCTGAACAGTTGTCGGCCCGATTGCGTCAATCGGAGAAAATCTCAATTACCCTCAAGACATGCCCGGCGGACTGCGAGATGAAACTTCGCGCAATTTCCGGCATTCTCAATATTCTTCCCGGGCAGGCGGGAGGGAGCTTCCTTCTCGAATGCGAGCTGGGGCGTGATCTACGGGACGAGATTGCACGCGTCGCCGTGTTGAACCAGTGGGGATTGCTTGAGCTCCGCACCGTGTCCATGACGTTGGAAGACGTCTTCCTCCAGCTCACGCGCCACGAAGACCACCTTTCCGAGCCGGCTGAGACCACGGTCAGCATGGCCTCCGCCGAAAGGACGGACACGTAAAATCATCATGACCCCGGTGCAGGCCGTCATCGCCAAGGAATTGCGCGGCTATTTCGTCTCCCCCATTGTCTATGTGGTCGGGGCGGTCTTTCTATTGATCTTCGGGCTGCTCTCCTATCTTTACGTCGGTTTC
>NZ_JBLYIG010000492.1:0-1834 GCF_049222245.1 Nitrospira sp. BLG_2
GAAGCTAAAACACCTTAGCGTTGGCTGACGCTAATCGTGTCAATTAAGCCAAGACCTCGATCACGATCCGACTTCTCTCGCCTTCTTCTCCAACACTCTCCGCAGTTCCACCATGGCCAACGTATCACGCGCGCAATAGCGTAAGAGGGCTTCTTGTATCGCCGCCCGCTCCACCCAATCGCTCTCGAGAAAGACCATCCGATAATATTCAGCGGCCGCCTGCCCACCGCCTTGAATCGCGAGATCGCCGTACCCAAGAGACGGCACCACTGCCGGCAACACGGACTTAATCGAATATGATCCATTGAATGCGGGATGATAATAGTGACTTTTGATCACCGGGAGGAGATCCCACAACCGCTTCGCAATCGCATTGAACGCGGATTTGAACTCCGGGAACGTCTCGGCAAGTTGGCGTATGATGGCCTCCTCATAGGCTGAATACACCACGATGCTGCCTTTCTCGCCAAGAGATTCGATCAAGGCCTCGGCCCAACGCCTGCGCGGTTCCGACGCCTCATTGTGAAGAAATTCTTGATGTGACACTTCGCCGGATTCTCGTTCAATGTGATTGGACCATTGGACAGGAATGGGCTGATAGGGTCTGGTGGAAGGGAATCGCGGCAGCGCCAACATGACGGTCTCCACATCCAGGTGATGCACGGGATAGTTCACCGAGCGAAGAATTGGACGCAACTCCGACGAGATCCATTCGATATTGTCTTTCACCTTTCGTTGAATATCGGACAGCTGTGTCCCATTTGGAATTTCGTCGATCGTCGTGATGCCTTGTCGCACGAGCTGGCCGACGATTTCTTTTTTACCAGGCAGGTGATAAATCCAGCGCGACGGCTTCTGCGTGGTGCAATGCGACCAGAAGGGACATTCATAGGGGGCGTGACAATGTTGACCCGGCTCGATCTCCGGTGGCCGCGGGTTCGCCAACATTGCTTTCATGGCAGCCAACCGCTCCAGCACCTGTCCTCGTCGATTTGCTACAGGCTCCGAGACGTCTTCGATCGAGAAGAGCGCCTGCAAGTCCGCCTCGCCGCCTTCGTAGAGATACCTCGTATCGATGTGCATCAGGCAAACCGCGTCGAGCCTCAATCCGGCACCTTGTACGACATGGCTTTGAATGGACAGGTCATCGAGATGGATATCTTTCACTCGCGTCGAGGACTTCACCTCAATCAAACGCCAGGACGGCGACATCCCCTCACCATTCTGCACTCGCTCGAAAATATCGACGCGCACCAGGACTCCGTCGTGCTCGAATGCCGCTTCGAAGACGGCGGAGATCCCGGAACTGTGAAGCAAGGCAGCGGTCTCTGCGATCGCCGCCTCTCGCTGACGGAATCCCGCTTTAACGAGTACGCCATCAGGAAAGCGCCGGTGCGCCAGGGTGCCGATTTCGATTCCCATGTCCAGAATCGCCTGCGTCGACGCATCCGGCGGGGTTGCCAAGGCAGGCTGATGAATTTCAAGATAGAGCCGCTTGTGACATTGAAGACCCGAAAGAAATTTCGATTTCGATAAGCGGGGCGGTGCGAATGTCGCGGGAGGTCCGTTGTGAACGTCGGCCATCGTCATACAGTCCACGGTGCGGTCAACGATTTTCTCAGATGGTGCGAGGAAGAACTCTGTTAGGATAGCGCCCCATGAGCAACGCTGTCACCCAGATCAGACGGTCCGTAATGATCTTGGCGCTCCCCGTCACTCTTACCACACTTCTCCAACGGGCCGAAGGCATTGTCGCTGTCCTCTTAGTCGGCGGGCTGGGAGCCACGTCGATCGCCGCGGTCGGCCTCGGTCAATTGCTGGCTTTCGTGGCCAC
>NZ_JBLYIG010000493.1:0-4704 GCF_049222245.1 Nitrospira sp. BLG_2
CGATTGGAACCGCATGAACGAGATTCGCCGATCTTCGGCGCCACTTCACGGCTCGTACAGTACCCGACGAAGATCCCGTTGCGGACGATGTCCCACTTCTGACAGGCCACTCCATCATCATCGTAACCGGTCGCGGCCAGAGTGTCCGGTTCGGTATTATCGGCGACTAAATTCACATGCCGCGAGCCATAGCGAAAGTTACCGCGCTTCTCCGGCGTCAAGAAACTGGTGCCCGCATAATTGGCCTCGTAGCCGAGCGCTCGATCCAGTTCGCTCGGATGGCCGCAGGATTCATGGATGGTCAATGACAGATGTTCAGGATCGAGCACCAGATCATACCGGCCGGCATCGACTGCCGGCGCCTTCACCTTTTCGACCGCCTCGTCGGCCACACGCGACGCCTCGCGAGGGAAGTCTGCTTCTTCGATCAGTTCAAAGCCTTTCCTAAGATTCGGCGTATTGAAGCTGCGCGAGGCAAATCGGCCTTCATGCAACGCCGTCGCCGTACACTCGCCCTGTCCCGCCAAGAGATCAAACTCCACGTGTGATCCGTCGGTCGAGACAAACAACTTTCTGTCCCGGCGCGCCCAAAATCCGGCACTGCTCCTCGCGATGCCGGATTGCCGTTGCAACACGTCCATGGTGTTGAGCAACAAGTCGGTTTTTTTCTCCAACGACACGCTGAAGGGATCGATGCGATACGGTGTGATGACTCGGTCGTGGTGGACCGGCTCCGGCGCCAAGCGCACCTTCTCGAGAGCCACTGAGGCAGACCCTCTCGCGATCTCAACGGCCAGGTCCGCCACCCGCGGCACTTCTTCCAGCGATAAGATCGAACTTGCGGCAAACCCCCAGGCTCCGTGATAGAGCACACGCACACCGAAACCGATGTCCCTAATATCTCGAATGGAAGCAATTCGACCATCCTCGCCTTCGATGTGCTCCGTGCTGCTGTCCTGAATGCGGATATCGCCGTACTCCGCGCCGGATCTCGCGATGCGTTTGAGCGCCAGGTCGGCGAATTCGTCCCACGTTGGATCGCTCATATACTTCTCAGAGTAAAGGAATGAGTCAGTATAACAGGTGGTGAGCAAAACAGTGAGTCCGTCGAGATCCGACGAACGGACCAGTATTACTGCCGATAGGGCGTAGCGGCGGCTGAAGCATCTCCGCTTCGGTGTGAGACTCTTTTTGAGTAGAGGTGCGCCAAGCCTGTATTTGCCGGCGTGGAATCTACGGATCCCGCGATAGGATCAATGCTGTACAGTAAGCTTGGTGTCATAGCTGTCCACTCGCGATGGAACGCATAGTCGTCCTAGTCGGTGAACACCTGCTTGAAGTTATTCCAGCCATTCCCCACCAGCTTTCCTGACCCCTCGGCCCAGGTAAAGCTGCCGTCGCCTTGCCCGTCGTGCCGGTACCACAGCAGGTCGCCATTGTTTTGAACCGCATAGATGACGCCGTCTCCGCCGGAGAATACCTGCTTGAAGTTGTTCCAACCATTGCCCACCTTCGCTCCCGATCCCTCGGCCCATGTGAAACTACCATCACCCCGCCCCTCGTGCCGGTACCATAAGAGGTCACCATTGTCTTGAATGGCATAGATGACGTCGTCCCCACCGGAGAACACCTGCTTGAAGTTATTCCAGCCATTGCCCACCGGCTTCCCCGACCCTTCGGCCCACGTAAAACTGCCGTCACCTCGTCCATTGTGTCGATACCACAGCAAGTGGCCGCCGCTTCGTCGACCGGTCCTTGGGTCCAACTCGGCGTCTTGGACGGCGTAGATGACATCCCCTCCGCCGGAGAACACCTGCTTGAAGTTGTTCCAACCATTGCCCACCTTCGCACCAGAACCCCCAGCCCATAGAGAACTACCATCATCTCCTCCCTCGTGCCGGTACCACAACAGGTCACCATTGTCTTGGATGGCATAGATGACGCCGTCTCCGCCGGAGAACACCTGCTTGAAGTTGTTCCAGCCATTGCCCACCGGCTTCCCGGACCCCTCGGCCCAGGTAAAGCTGCCGTCACCTCGCCCATCGTGTCGGTACCACAGCAAATGGCCGCCGCTTCGCGCACCGGTCCTTGGGTCTAGTTCAATGCCCTGAACGGCATAAATGACGCCCTGTGCATTTGACGCCGGCATTGGTTGGCCATACAGGCGCCAATCGAATATCAGTTGGTATTTCCCGCCATGCCCTGCATAAGTAATGATCTCTTCCGGGCTCTCGGTTCTATCACCCGGCCACCGGGCCTGTAGCGACGGAATATCGACCTTGACGGTCGCCGGTTTGAAAGCATCGTCCTCCCAGATTTCCTTGATATAGTCGATGATCAAACCCACAGCCGCTCCTATGGCTGCACCTATAGCTGCCCCGATAGGTCCGCCACTGGCACCTATAAGTCCGCCTATGAGGGTAGTGAGAGCGGTTGTCACCTTCTCCTTTACCCACATCAGAAGCTTGTGCAAGATGTCAGGCAGCCCCCCATTGTCGACCTCGGCAAGGACCAATGTGACGAAATACGACTTGGGAAAATCTGTCCCTTCCGTCAAGTCAAATGAACTGAAGTGCCTTGGCGGCCGATATGTTTGCTCCTCCCCATCGTCAAAATCATCTCTAATCAGGAATGGATCGACCTTCTCTGCATCTCCGCTTTCATCCACCGTGGATCCGCCAAGGTATATCTCATCGTCGCCCGCTTCACTTCCTAAAAAACCGTCGGTTTCATCCAAACATTTTACTTTGTGAATGCGAAGCTCGAGCTTGTTGGTCGTGTGTTGGCGAAGCCGTATGGGAGGAACCGGTCTTTGGCGATGGAGGTTGAACATAACGAGAGGATGGTCTGAAGGCAGTTTCAAATTGTCGGGAAACGGAAGTATTTGCACTTGTGTGTCAATTGCTGTGGCACCGGTCAAATCTACCTGGGCCAGATCGCCGTAACGCGCGGCTCTTTCAGCCGGAGGGGCATTGATACGGTCGATGGCTCTCGCCGCCGCAGCTTGTTTGATTGCCGGGTGAAGTGTGTCAAAGCGGGATTTAAGAATGTGCTCGATAGAATTCTTGTCGGACGTAAGCGGATAGTCGCCAGGTCGTGCGGCGGATGCCGCCACTTTCTCCGCGGCAAGCGCTGCCGCCATGGCGATGCGCTCCGCTATTTTCTGAATCTTTTGATCGGCTACTTCGGTAACCTGGGCCATCGTGATATTGGCCATGACCTTCTCCTTATGCGTAGCTATCATGCTCAATAATGCATAGACGAATCCTCATAGAAAGTGCGATGCCTATTGCCATCCCATATGACTTGCCGATCCTGCTCGCGAACCATACGCCTTATCCGTTGGCCTTTCAAGAACAGCTAGGTGACTATTATTACTTGTTCTTATGTGCACCAGCATGCCGCCATTTCTTGCTTGAATGGGTTCGTATCCCGATCGACGAACTATAGGCGCCCGCCGGTCCACGCTAAAGAATGTGCATGTAGGTCATGCCGAAGGCAGGTCTGTTTGAAGAGAAGAAATGGCTAGGCCGCGCACTCTGGCAGAACAGGTCACACCGCAACAGTCACCCCGTTGCGTTTGAGCACATCGAGCAGCTTTGGAACATCCGGCGGTCCGGGGGGGAATTTCCGCAGTCTCGCATCTGAGCATCGGACGTCACCCAACCTCGGGGTGCGATGCCCGGAACTCATCGGGCAGGTTCTTCACTGCTTCGCCAATAATTTCCAAGCTGCGCACGAACGCACGCCGCAGCGTCTGATCGGTTACAAACCGCTCATAGTTCAGCGTCCGACTCTGATAGAGGAGATACTCGACTTCCGCGAGAATGTGCCGCAGATAGTCACGCGGCTCGAAGGACATCCGTTGCCTCGGCCAAGATGCGTGGCCCGATAAACGGTGAGAGTGACTCAATGGTAATCACTTCGACCCGGTGCTGCAACGTGTCTTCGAGCAGATCCGCCAAGGCCATGAACCGATCGAATGTCTTCTCGGTCGGGGCAAACTCGACAAGCACATCGACATCACTGTCAAGGCGAGCCTCGTTACGAAGCACGGACCCGAAGAACGCCAGCCGACGAACACCGAGGCTCCGAATCTCGGACTCAACGGTGTGAAGCCGTCGGATCGCCTCGTCTCGGGTGAGGGAAATTGTGCTCATGTGGAGAATATATACGCCTCCGCCTCGAAGCGCCGGTTAGGCCGCTGTCAGCCGGACTTTTCCGACCTTACCCAGTTTGACATGCTGCTTAGCGTGCCAGAGATCGTGGTTGTACTGCAGGGCAAGCCAACTCTCCGGAGAACGGCCAAGCGCCTTGGAAAGGCGCAACGCCATCTCAGGGCTGATACGGCTCACACCCGTAAGAATGCGATTCAGCGTTGATGCAGCCACACCCAGCTTTCCGGCAAGTTCGCGGCCGCTCAGATTGTTGGGCTCTAGATAGACCTGGATAATAAACTCGCCGGGATGGGGAGGATTGTGCATAGCCATTTTAGTGGTAGTCCTCATAATCCAAGACGTAGGCGTGTCCGTCTTTGAACGTGAAGGTTAAACGCCAGTTTCCATTTATCCACACAGACCACCGCCCGAGTTCCGATCCCTTCAGGGAATGTAGTCGGAATCCTGGAACATTCATGTCGTCAATGGTCAGCGCCGTGTCCAAGGCTGCTAACAGCATGCGCAGGCGTTTGAAGTGGTGCGGTTG
>NZ_JBLYIG010000494.1:0-4827 GCF_049222245.1 Nitrospira sp. BLG_2
AAACAGATCGCCGAAACCGACTTGCCGGAGCCCATTCGCAAGGAAGTCGAACGAGAGGCGGCTCGGTTGAGCAAGGTACCGCCGACGTCGCCCGACCATCAGGTCTTGAGGACGTACCTTGAGCTGGTTCTCGAACTCCCGTGGAAGAAGGCATCCGAAGAGCATCTCAATCTTTCGACAGTCCGGCAGGTGCTGGAGGAAGACCACTACGGGATCAAGGAAGTGAAAGAACGTATTGTCGAACACCTGGCGGTCTTGAAGCTCAACCCGACGGCGAAGGCTCCCATTCTCTGCCTCGTCGGTCCTCCCGGCGTCGGGAAAACAAGCTTGGGGCAATCGATTGCAAGGGCAATGGGCCGAACATTCGAACGATTCAGCCTCGGCGGCGTCCATGACGAAGCCGAACTGCGCGGCCACCGTCGTACGTATGTCGGTGCGTTACCTGGCCGCATCATTCAGGCCATCCGCCGAGCCGGCGTCAACAATCCGGTCCTGATGCTTGATGAGGTTGATAAGATGGGACGTGATTTCCGCGGCGATCCGGCCTCGGCATTGTTGGAAATCCTGGATCCGGCGCAGAATCACACATTCCGTGATCATTATTTGGATCTCCCCTTCGATTTATCGAAGGTCTTCTTTATCACCACGGCCAACACCCTTGATACCATCAGCCAACCATTGTTGGACCGGATGGAGGTGATTCGCCTTCAGGGCTATAGCGAGCGTGAGAAAGCCGAGATCGCCCGACGCTATCTGTGGCCGAGACGACTCAAAGAGGCCGGCATCGAGGGCAGCCAAGCAGTGCTTACGGACGAAGTGCTGAATCTCGTTATCTCGCGTTACACACGTGAAGCCGGTGTGCGCCAACTGGAACAGATGCTGGGACGGTTGACCAGAAAAGTGGCCTTGACGTTCGCCGACCTCCCGGAAGGCCAAGAGCGGCAGCCCGTCGCCATTCAGGCCGACCTTCTCGGCGAGTGGTTAGGCTCAGAACGGTTCATGCCGGAAGAAGCCCGGAAGAATCTGCCTCCCGGTGTTGCAACCGGCTTGGCCTGGACCCCTACCGGAGGCGATGTGCTCTATATCGAAACCACCTTGCTTCCCGGCAGCCACGACTTGACTCTGACAGGCCAGCTGGGCGACGTCATGCAAGAGTCCGCGCGTGCAGCCCGGAGTTATCTCTGGTCGCACGCTGAGAGCATGGGTTTGGACATCTCTCGGTTTAAACGGAACGGGATCCATATTCACGTGCCCTCCGGAGCCATTCCGAAAGATGGTCCATCGGCCGGTATCACTATGGCAACCGCGCTGGCGTCCGCCTACGAAGGCAAGGCGGTACGGAGCGACACGGCCATGACAGGGGAAATCAGCTTGAGCGGCCTCGTCTTGCCGGTGGGCGGCATCAAAGAAAAAGTGCTGGCCGCGCACCGGGCCGGAATCAAACGGATCATTCTGCCGAAGGCCAATGAAAAAGATCTCAAGGATGTTCCGCAAGAAGTGCGCGACCAACTCACGTTCATCTTGGCAGAGCGGATCGAAGAGGTGCTGCCTGCGGCCTTTAATCCGGACTCGGAGTATGGGCGGGCCGGCAACGGGAGCGAGCCTATGGAGGCTGCAGATGCCGCAGCGGATATCTAACGCGCCTTATCCACGACGTTTCCGCTGTACTCGCGTATTCGCCGAGCTACGACAAGCCTGGACGCGATCCGAGAGCGTCCAGGCGGGCTCGCCGCTCGGTCAATCGACATAATGTTTTAAGTAAACCTTCCTTCCTCACGACTCCGCTCGCCAAGACACGCCGGCTCATCATCTCCCCGACGTCCGCAACCGTGGGCGTTCATTATTTCGCGCGATGGACCTCGCTTGCGCAATTTCGCGACGAACCGCCCGTGAATAGTTCGCGTTAACCTTCGTAGAAAGCGTGGACGATCTGCGCTGTGTTGAATAGTAGGGCGTGCCGACGCGTGTAGGCCGCATGGCCATAGTAATGGTCGCGGGGGTTCGTCGAGCCTGTGCTGTCCTTGTAATCGACGAGAAGACAGCGTCCTTCGCTGGGAAAACGCACGGCTCGCCTGGCACATTCCAGCCAGCGTTCGAACCCGTCGTACGGCTCGACCATCTCCCACATCCTCTTATTCGCCGCCTTGCCCAGCTCAGTCGGAGGGACGGCATCACTACCCGCGACCGCCAATTCTTGAACATAATCTCCGCCCCAGGCAATCGGCATTTCCATGGTAATTTGAGGGAGCTCCATCTTCGCCAGCCAATTCTTTCCATCCGTCCGCAAGTTCCGGTGATTGACGACATGCAGCAGCTTCCCGATGCCGGCCGGATCCCACCCATAGCGAACCGGCGTGCCGAAGGTGACCATGTCGAGCGCGACTCCGTTGAGAGGTGACGGTGTTGCAAGCATGGACTCGACGAGCTCGAGCATGCCGGTAAGTTTGGACTGACTTGTCTGGTCGGCATAATCGGTGAGAATCTCGAGAAACCTTGGTCGACCGGTGATGGAGCTTGGACAGAGTAGATTTGATACCAGCGCCAGGACTAGTCCGGCTTGTCCATGAGCCTGTATCAATATTCGATCCCTCTTGCTCAAATTCCGAAGTTGGCAGAGCTTGTATAGCTCGGCGAGTAGAGACACGGCGGCGAGTGCGCGCCCTAGATGGTGATGTTCGGATGACCAGAGCACCCTGATGCAAGAGATCGGCTGAGTCAGGTTCTTATTGATCGCCTTCCTGATCAACTCGACATCGGCATTGGTAAAGTTCCCCGCGTCCCCGATTTGCTGATCCAGAAGGGTTTTTGTCGCGTCATCGTCGAAGAGCGGCGGCTTCAATCCTCCTGGCAGCAATGGAATCCCGTTGGTCTCCTCTCGCATGGCGGCGAGCAAGGCATCGACTCCCGACACGCCCCGTGAGTAACCTCGTTTGAGACCGCCTGCTTCATCCAGTCTCTGCATACCGAAGATATCGGTGCCATGAAGCGCACCATGAAGGAAGACGACGCTTGCCACAGCGGCGTGAGACAGTTTCACTCCGCACTCGGCCATGATCTCAACCCACCCCGGTGAATCGGGGGAGGCGGCGTCCGTCAGGTCGGCGAATCGCAAACGGTCGCCGGGATTCTTCCGCGACAGTTCGTCGTGCTGAAAGTTATTTTCGACCGGCATGGAAAGATGTTTTACCTGAAAGAGATCAACAAGATTTACAGCGCGTTGAATTCTTCAACGCTGAGGGCGGCTTGGCGGATCAATTTACGAAGGAGTCCAGGACCAATTCATCATGCTGAGGGATGGAAAGCGTATACTCGTATCCAGATTTCACCAGCATCACATGCGAACCCCGCCGCCGCGCGACCGTCCAACCTGCTCGTTCAAATTTCGCACAGCGTCTGATCCCGAACACAACCGAATGCGGTCAGCCATCAAACCACGACCTCAACCATCCGTTCAACATCAACTTTCTGCTTCGCCTCCATAACCTCAAGCCACCCTTCAATAGCATCCTTCACATTGCCGATCGCCTCATCGCGAGTCTTCCCTTGCGAGAGGCATCCCGGCAAGGCTGGAACCTCCGCGACAAAGTAGCCGGCCTCATCCTGTTCCACCACAACATGGAGTTTCATCCCTCTAGTCTCCTTTCACACTTCATTTACAGAGCTATTATCGGAAAGACCATCACGGCGGTCAAGTAATCAGGTTTAGACAACGACTGCGAATGAAGTTCTAATCTATGATGAAGAGCGGACTTACAAGCCGGACATTTATGAGGACGAGGACATTAAGGTCAGTGATAGGCCCATGGCCGCCGCTGGGCTACATATCCGATATCGGTTCAAGACTGCAAGGAGCAGACCGGCTTATTAAGGGATAACGGTCGGTCTGGATTCCTGATCGGTGGAGGGCTTTATCGGAACGTGACTCTTCGGCATCACGGCGATAGCGGTACAAATCTTATTCTCTTCATCGATCCGGCGGTCAACGATCTTCACATCTTGCAAATATTCCTGAACGATCTCCTCGCGGGTCAGTTCGATGTCCTGCTCGCTCTCCCGTCCCGACCGTTCGCGGACACGATCGATCATGTGTTCCTTGACCAGCACGCGGACCTGTTTGGCCAAATCGGTCCGAGCTGACAGCTCAGACACACGCCGGCAAACTTCCCCGCCTTTGGTTAAATCGCCCTGGCCCCTGCCGACCCAGTACTGGTCTGAAGAATATGCGCCATGGCCAAATTCAGCACCTTGGCTGACCGAGGAAGAGGAAGACTTGTCCGCTGCTTTCTCCGCCTGGTGATTCTTGAGCTGATCGAACGATCGTTCTCCCTGGATTCTCACATCTTCCGTGTCAGCCGCCTGCACGCGGGTGACGACCAGTTCCTCGATAAGGCAAAGACCCACCATGGTGGCGATCTTCATCGCGACCTTCACGGTCTCCCTCCTCGATAGGGTTGGCCTGGCTGCGGCTGAACCGGACCTTGGCCCGGATGGATCATGGGCTGATGATCGCTCTGTAGCTGTCTCGGCGGTGCTCTATGGATGATCTCGTTCGAGGTCCGAGGGGTACCCGGTAACCCATTAGGCGGAATAAGCTCGTGCCTCGGCATCCGAGGAGGCGTCATGCTTCCAGGTGAAGGGGGCTGCCTCGGGCCCTGTGGCTGCCGGTTGGCGATGGTTTGCTGCGCGATTGCGACGTGCGGGTTGGTCGGATAGAGACTGCTCGCGTTATTCAACAAACCTTGAGGAATACCGATCGGCGAGACAAGCACCCAATTGGTCCAGGCTTGCGATACCATCGCGTTCGATTGCACACGATTGAGAATGTCC
>NZ_JBLYIG010000495.1:0-1772 GCF_049222245.1 Nitrospira sp. BLG_2
AGGAAGTGCAGTATCGCCTGACGCTGGTGAACAACGTGCAATCCTCACCAACCTTGGCGGCCGCGACCTTTTCAGGATCTACCGCGGCCGAAATGAAGCTCGGGTATGCGGTCGCGCTAAGCAACACCACTGTCTTGCTTACATTCAATCAGGCGGTCGACACCGTATCCGCGCAGACCACGGCGAATTATACGATCGACAATCCCGACCTGAAAGTTTTTTCCGCAGTCAAAGGCGTCGGCAACAACCTCGCCCACACCGTGACGCTTACGACGGGCCCTCAGAGTGACCAACCATACACCATCCGAGCAGTCAACATCGCCAACAGCGTCAACAACACCCTCATCGATCCCGACAAGAACACCGCGACGTTTTACGGAATCGCCGCGACGGATACCACGGCGCCGCGCTTGCTTACGGCCGAGGCGGCCTCGCCGACTTCGATCCTGCTTTCGTTCAGCGAGCCGCTGGAGAATTTCGCGTCAGAAGTGGCGAACTACTCGGTCGCATTCACCTCGGGCGCGCTGCCCGTGATCGGCGTGCAAGTGAATACCTGGGGAACGCAAGTCCTCGTCAGCGTTGTGCCCATGACTCCGGGAACGAACTACACGGTTACGGTAAATAATGTCGAAGATCGCTCCTTCAACGTCATTAACCCGACTGCCAAGACGGCGAGTTTCACCTATGTCGATCTCGACGCCGGCGACCCCGATTCGGTCCTGCCGCGCGTCACAGGGGCCATCTCCACGGGTAACCGCACGGTCCTGGTAACGTTCAATAAACCCATGAGCGATTTGGCTTTGGTGCCATCGAACTATTTCATCATCCAAAAGAACCAGCAGCCGGAAGCAGGCTACCTGACCGTGACAGACGCCGCGTTTCTAGGTGACAGCCGAACGACGGTGCGGCTGGCCACGCTCTCCCAAAGCGAACTGACTTATGTCATCAGAGTCATCAATGTGGAAGACATGCAGGGCAATCAAATGCAGCCGCCGGACCTGCTCGTCGATCCCGCGACGGCCACGTTCCCCGGCACTCCGCCGACATGTCACCCAGCTTGTGCTTCGGGCTCCGCCCATTCGGGCGGCACCGATGGACATGGGGCATGCTCGACCGACGATGACTGCGACAATGACGCACCTTGCACGGTGGGCGAGAGTGACTGTGCGGGCAAATGTGCGGACAACTGCGAATTCGACGATACCGATGGGGACGGCCTCACCGATGCCGAGGAGCAGCGGGGGTGGAAAGTCGAGGTCGAGCTTGTGGCCAAGGATGGGACGCCGAATTCGCGGCAATTCATCCAACGGGACGTGACCAGCAACCCACTGACTCCGGACACTGATTTGGATGGACTCAGTGACAGCTTGGAAAAGCAACTGGCAACCGACCCACGCGACAAGGACACGGATGACGATCTCGTACTCGACGAGCGCGAATACAATCTGTACTACACGAACCTCCTCGATCAGGACTCCGACAACGATGGCATCGACGAGCAATTGGAAATTACTTTTTTCCACACCTCCCCGATCATGGCCGACACGGACGGCGACCAGATGAGCGACTCCGAGGAACTTTTTGAACGAAGCCGGAATCCGCTGCTGGCGGAATTGCCCGTCCCTCAGATTACGGTGGAGGACATCGCACTTGAGCTGAATATCTCCTCTAGTTTTACTGACGAACAGGGAACCACAACCTCCATTGAGGACAATACGTCAACGACGTTTACACAAAGCCGTACCAACACTCTGGGAACAAGTGAAACCAAC
>NZ_JBLYIG010000496.1:0-1513 GCF_049222245.1 Nitrospira sp. BLG_2
GACATCATCGAGAGCCCGGAAGGAGTCCGGATTATCCGCATGGATGACAAAAAGCCGAAACAGTTTAGCCGGTACGAGGACGTACGTAGGGAAGTTCAGGAACTGGTCTATCAGCAGAAGAGCGATGACATGTATCAATCCTGGCTCGCTGAGCTCAAGAACAAAGCCTACATCGAAATCAAGTTTCAACAGGATGCGGGCACCGCCCACCGATAGCCGCTGCCATCTATCGGATACGGAACACTACAGGATGCTCAAAAAGTTTGTCCAGCAAGGCCGCAGCAAGCGAAGTGGCGAGGCGTACGCTTCGGTACGTTGAGCCTCTGAGCGATGCGAGAACGCCGCTGGCGGACTTTTTCAGCATCCTGCTGAACTGAGATCAAGCGAGGTCCTTGCGCAGACTCCCGGCCACATCCCGCAAGGCTCCCCATACCCGCTCCCGTCCATCTCCGGTCACCGAGGAATAAGGAATCAACATTTCTCCCTCGGCGAGCCCCAAGGCCCGGTGCGTTTGCCTCAATGTGCGCACCCGTTCGCTGGGCTTCAGCTTATCGACCTTGGTCGCAACGACGAGGGGATTCCGGCGGATCGACCGGAGCCACGCGATGGTCTGACGATCCTGGTCGGTCACGACGCGGCTGTCCACCAACATCACGACTCCCAGCAGCGGCGCCCGGTCGACGAGATAGTCTTCCAACAACGGCCCCCACTGCGTGCGGACGGATTTCGACACTTTGGCGAACCCATAGCCGGGTAGGTCCACGAGATGGAATTGCGAAAGGGCCGGGTCTGAAGTCGAGATGAGAAACACGTTCACGGCCCTGGTCTTTCCTGGCGTCCGGCTGACTTTTGCCAGGTCCCGGCGATTGAGTAATGAATTGATCAGCGACGACTTGCCCACATTGGAGCGCCCCACAAAGGCAATCTCATGAAGTTGACCGGACGGAAATTGTTCAGGAGTGACGCAACTTTTGATAAACTCAGCGGCGAATATTTTCATGTCGACAGGCCGATCGATGGATGCAAGACGAAAGGCAAATCATACTCCGACCTTTTTGCGTCACTACACATACGATCCTCCTCCGCGCAAGTCAACCGGCCGACGCACGGTGGGCCGTCTTCTCCTCTGGAGCGTCCTGCTCATCGGACTTCCTGTAAGCGTCCTTGTCCTGAGCTGGCTGAGCACGCTTCCCGATACAGACCTCCTTGCCCGAACCAACCCGACATCGACGGCGCTCATGGACCATCGGCTGGCGCGGGCAGCCGAACAGGGACGCGCCGGCAAGCGACAATGGCTCTGGACACCCCTGAGCCGAATCGCGCCGGAATTGCAACGTGCCGTGATCGCGGCGGAAGACGCCTCGTTCTTTGCCCACGAGGGATTCGATTGGGAAGGCATCCGCGACGCCGCGCTATACAATCTTGAAGCGGGAGAACTGAAACGCGGCGGGAGCACGATTACCCAGCAGCTGGCGAAGAATCTTTATTTATCATCGGAACGTTCGCTGTTCCG
>NZ_JBLYIG010000497.1:0-2190 GCF_049222245.1 Nitrospira sp. BLG_2
ATCAGGAATGTCGCCGTGCGGGCATTCCAACATTCCCAGCGGTTCGGGCAACCAGCCTCCTCGCAAATCGTATGGAGCTTGAGCCGCTCCATGGTTTGCTTGATATCGAGATAATCCGGGCCGGTTCTGGCCTGAATCTTAAACCATGGCGGAAGACGAGACCGATGATCGATTGATGGCTTATGGGCGCTTAATGGTTGCCGGCCGGTAGTCGAAGAGGGACGTAGATGGTCAAGCGGGACGAAGCTCATGATCGCTATCCACTCCCTGAACGCGCCTTGAGCCAGTTTTTTATTGTACCAAAGAAGCCGCTCCGCTCCGGCTCTGCTTCCGGCGGATCGGGATACTCCATCCAAAGCTCTCGCGACCCAAGATATACGCCATCGTGGAAACTCATTTGAGTTTTGAGCTGACGATACCCCTGTGACTGCAGAGTCTGAATCAAATTTGCCAGAGCTTCGGTCTGAGTAGGATGCGGCTCGGTCACGATGCGGAGACTTTCGTACCGGAGAACGGCTCGATAGCCTTCTCCTTCTCGTTCAAATTCAACCGGCCTGCTGAATCCCCGCTCCCGGTCGTCCAACCCGGCGAGTTGATGCTTGTCGAATTCTCCATTCATCGCTCATGCTAAAGCTCGATAGACCGCAACCAAGTCGCTCAACGCCATGGTCTTGTTCTTGAGTATGGCCCGTTCGGCTTGAATCATCTCGCGCGTCTTGGAATCGACCGCGCCGGATTTTAGGCAAGAGGCACCCAGAGACAGAATGCGGTCGCACTCATCGGCAAGCTTGCTCTTCACCACTGGATTGACCGACAAAATCTCCATGAGCTGTCGGCGCGTGTCATCGAGATGCCCTTGGAGTTCGGAGTCCGGATAGCTCTTCCGAGCCGCTTCATCGAAGCACCGATCAAGATAGTTGGCCAGGAATACGTAGAGGCGCACAAATGCCGCAGCGATATCGGTCTGATCGTCGGAGGAAAGAGCCATTGTTCGATTCCTTCTTATCTAAAGTTATTACAGCAGGACTTTCACATCTTCGCCTTCCACCTTCACTTGATAGGCTTCCACCTGTGAGGACGGATTGTTCATGCAAACGCCGGTCGTTACGTTGAATCGCCAGCCATGCCACGGACAGGTGACGATATCACCGTCCAACTCTCCCTCTCCCAACGGTCCTTCCCGGTGGCAACAGGTATTGTTGATCGCGTGGATCGTCCCGTCCACATTAAATATCGCCAATGTTTTCCCGTTCGCCTCTGCAACGATGCCCTGTCCAGGTTTTACATCTGCCGCGGCTGCCACACGCACGAACTCTGCCATTCCTTTCCTCCAACGTAACACCGCTCAATTGTTGCTGAACGGTTGCTTGATCTTTTTGAGCAAATTATCGATGGACGGGCCGGCTTTCTCACCACCTCCCAGTTCGTCCATGATCTTTTTTGCGATTTCCCGAAACGCCGCCGCCTGAGGGGATGCCGGATCGGCCACGACGATCGGATGACCGGTATCCCCGCCATCCCGGATAGCCGGATCGATTGGGATCCGCCCCAGAAACGGCACACCGAGCTTGGTCGCCGCCCGCTCGCCTCCTCCATGCGAAAAAATTTCCGTCCGTTCACCGCAGTGACCACAAACAAAGTAGCTCATATTTTCGATGATACCCAGGAGCGGGACATTCACTTTCTGAAACATCCCCATCCCCTTACGAACGTCGTACAGCGCGACTTCTTGAGGCGTCGTCACGGTAATCGCCCCCGCCAACGGAACCATCTGCGACAAGGAGAGCTGCACATCGCCGGTACCAGGAGGCAAGTCGATGAGTAGATAGTCCAAGTCTCCCCACAACACATCGCGGAAGAACGCTTGCAAATACTGATGAACCATCGGGCCGCGCCAAACCAGCGGGGCTTCTTCCGGCACCAGAAACGCCATGGAAATCAGCTTCACCCCGTAATTCTCGACCGGAAGAATCTTGCCGTCTTTCTGTTCCGGTCCGGTCGTGCTCCCCATCATCATGGGGATATTGGGGCCGTAGAGGTCGGCATCCAAGAGTCCTACCTTAGCACCGGCCACAGCCAACGCACAGGCCAGGTTCGCCGCCACGGTCGAGTTTCCCACCCCGCCTTTTCCGCTGCTCACCGCGATGACTTGCTTCACTCCTGGAATCAAATTATCTTTTGCCTGGGGCT
>NZ_JBLYIG010000498.1:0-1993 GCF_049222245.1 Nitrospira sp. BLG_2
ATACTTGTTTTCGTAAAGTCTTTTCCCACGATCGACCAATTTGGCAACTTCCGCGGGCTTAACGGTCAAATCCGGCCTTGGAATGCTGGTACCTTTGCCTGGTCTGGTGGAGAAGTTGTTCAGTGCAACTTGTGCAGCATCCATCTCTTTTTTGGCTTGCACCATTGCCGCTTGTTCGGCCGCATAGGCGGATTCATCCACGTCCACATCTTTTTTCAACTGTTCACTCTTCCGCTCCGCTTCATCACTGGCTTTCTTCTCTGCCGCTTCATAGGCCTGCTTGGCCTGTTCAAACTTGGCCTGGGTGGCCTTCAAGCCTTCTTCGAGCGAGGTCTTTCGCGCCGCGACATTAAACTCCATCTTCATTCCGTGCAAGGTGCGCACGTGCCCGACGATCGCCCAAATTTCATCCTCGGACAGGGTATATTTGAACGTCGGCATCGTGGGAACCGCAAAGTCATCGTCTCCGATCGGGTCGCCACCCTCTTCGCTGGTATCCAACATGTCGCGTGAGATCGTAGTGAAAAGCTCCTCGTCCTTGAACGTGCCCATCTCGGACTTATTGGACAAATCTTTCGGTTTTGGATCCGGCATCGCGGACCAGTTGAAGCCTTGGTTTTGCTTGCCGCTTTCACCGTGACAGTCACTGCAATAGTGAGTATAGAGTTCGTGACCACGCTTCTCTTGCTCGTTCGCGCACCCTCCGATCATGAAGGCCGCTCCTCCCACGACCCCAACCATCAATCCAATGATACCCAGCCGTGCCGCCTTCATGCTCACTGCCCTTTCTTGAGTTTTCTGATCAAGACAAACTGAAACCCCAGGGCCAATGCAGCGGCTATCGCCGCGTACATATAGCTGGAATAGTCCGGCGGGGCATCGGCTCGGAAATACCACCACGATGAGACGGCTTTTTGCGACCCCTTTTCGACCGGCTCACCCGCACCATCTTTCCGGCCATCCCATACCGCAAAGGCGATACTAATAAATTCTCCCGGCGTGATTTGAACGTCTTCCTCGACGTCACCGGTCGACAGATTTCTGGAAAAGACGATTTTCCAAGTCCCGTTTGAGTAGACGCCCTTCGCTTTCACGTCTTGATGCTCTTGCGGCTTCAACGTGCCGAAGCCCTTGGCACTCATATCAACGGCCTTGTTCGCCTTATTCTTCCAAAACCCAATATTAACCGGTCCACCTTCGACTTGTAGCAGCGGTTGCCCATGGGCAAAGTGCGCCTTCTTATCCCCGACCATGAACTCGAGCGCCGCTGCATCATCCGGATCCTGGGTGGGATCACTATATTCGAGAAGGATCGCGACCTGGTTGCCGTCGTGCAATGCACGCACGGACACATCTTTGACGGTGACCTCTTGAATACGGTCCTTCCAATGCACCTGTGGTGACATGGGGAAAGACGCCGGTGCCGCACTGGTCCATGCTGCAGCATTTGGATCGTCCAGAGGTAGCCCACCCGTCGTGAGCGTTGCTCGAACTGCCACGCTCTCCTGAGCGAAGCTGAATGATGCTGCACCGAGAACCATGGTCACGATTACAGCCGCCCCACCTCGCAAAACCTGTTTCAGTACGCGATTCGCCGGTTTCATACTGGTCTCATTCTCCCTGCCCACCTACAATCCGTACGCGTTTCCTCGCGCTCACTCCCATGTTCGCGGGGATTGATGGGCTCCGTCGTATTCGCCCATAATGATCTTCCAAATCCATTCATCCGGCAATTCTACTTCCCAACGAGGCATCGCGGATTTCCATGGAGCGCCTTCAATCGGGAGTCCGACTCCGCCTTTTTTGATGCGCCAGAACAAATAACTTTCTTGCAACATTGCAATAGTCGTGGGATCGGCAAAATTGGCCGGTGCCGGAATAAAACCACGGGCGGCCGGTCCCTTGCCGTCGAAATTCCCACCATGACAGGGGGAGCAAAAGGCCGCATAGAATCCCTTCCCTTGCATGATATTTTCAGGAGTCTTGGGAACAG
>NZ_JBLYIG010000499.1:0-2351 GCF_049222245.1 Nitrospira sp. BLG_2
TCTCATTTTTTGCAGATCGATAGGCCGTATCGGCCCACAAGGAATGCGGAAGGCAAAATAAGCCATGACGTTTTGGCAAGACACGGCAGGACTCCGCGGGGTCGGAGACCCATCGCATGCACGGAAACAACTCGCGCGGGAACCGGGAGATCCACTGCTCGCCTTGGGAAGACGCCAAGGCCGTGTCGGGAAGCCGAAAGGCGCACGCCGATGATGAACGAGCAGGGGAAGTCGGACAGAGTGATAGTACCTGTGAAGTCCCCGAACAAAGCCGGGAAACAACCGGTGGCGGAGGGGATGGAGGGAAGCGCTCTGGCCAAGGGGAACTCGTCCGAGCAAAACACCCGCCGGATACAAGGCCGGGAAAGGGTGCAAAACGCGCTGGGGCGGGTACGTCAAGTTGCAGTCAGAGAGAAGAAGCTCAAGTTCACGAGCCTCATGCATCACATTGCCAACGTGGATACTCTGCGAGAGGCGTATTTCAGCCTCAAGCGGGATGCCGCGAGCGGCGTCGATGGGATGACGTGGAAGCGCTATGGGGAGAATCTGGAGGCTTGCCTTACCGATCTCGCCGATAGGCTGAAGCGCGGGGCTTACCGAGCCAAACCCGTCAAGCGAACCTACATTCCGAAGGCCGATGGAAAACAGAGGCCGCTCGGGGTGCCGGTGCTGGAGGACAAGATCGTGCAATACGCATGCGTCATGGTTCTCAACGCGGTCTACGAGACGGAGTTTCTCGGATTTTCGTATGGCTACCGGCCGGGGCGCAGCCAGCACAAGTGCTTGGACGCACTCTATGTCGGGATGCTGACGAAGAAGGTGAACTGGATCATCGATGCGGACATTCGAGGGTTTTTCGATACGATCGACCACGGATGGCTCGTGAAGTTCATCGAGCATCGCATCGGAGATCCGCGCGTCGTGCGTTTGATCCGTAAATGGCTCAACGCCGGCGTGATGGAGCAAGGGAGATGGAGAGCCGTCGATGAGGGAACGCCGCAGGGCGGGGTCATCTCCCCGCTGCTGTCGAACGTCTTCCTTCATTACGTTCTCGACCTGTGGATCCATCACGGGAGAAAGACGCCCAGCGTCAGCGGCGACGTGATCGTCGTGAGATGGGCGGATGACTTCGTGATCGGGTTCCAGCGCAGAGCGGCGGCGGAGCGGTGTCTGGCCGAACTCAAGAAGCGATTCGAGAAGTTCGGTTTGGCGCTGCATCCGGAAAAGACGCGGCTGATCGAGTTTGGGCCGTACGCGGTCACGAACCGTCTCAGACGCGGCCAGGGTAGGCCGGAGACATTCGACTTCTTGGGTTTCACGCATATCTGCGGGAAGAAGAGAAGCAACGGGATGTATACGGTCGTTCGCCGGACAGCCAAGAAGCGGATGAGCAGGAAATTGCAGGAGGTCAAGGCCGAACTCAGGAGGCGCATGCATGAGCCGGTTGCCCAACAAGGGAAATGGCTCGGCTCCGTGGTGGGCGGATTTGTCCGCTATCACGGGGTGCCAACAAATGCGAAGGCCATCATGAGATTTCGATTTCAGATAGGCGGCTATTGGCGCCACGCGCTCAGAATGCGCGGGAGCCGGAAGCGGGTCACCTGGGAGAGAATGTATCGGCTCATTGATCGCTGGCTTCCTCCCGCCACCGTTTGCCATCCCTATCCTCTGCGGCGAATGGGCGTCATCACCTGAGGCGGGAGCCGTATGCGGGAATACCGCCCGTACGGATCTGTGGAGGGGGTTATGAGTGATCATCAATTCCTACTCCGACCTTGTGTGAGCTTCAGGAGTGCGCAGGCGCAGGGACACTGCGCCCGCAGAAATCGGAATTGTCGGGAGGGAGGGTGCCGTCGGAAGGGAGGACTACTGGAGGCGGGCTGTCGCGGTTTCGACCTCAGGGAGGTTCGCGTCGGTCAAGTCCTTGAGTCCTTCGAGGGTCAAGGTGCCGACCGAAGCCTGTTCGATCACGTCGGCGAGACGCTTGCGGGTGCGGTCCGCATGCTTGCGCGCGGCTTGGAGGAGCCTCCCGCGCGCTTCGGCAATCCGCCCGGATGCCGGACTCGTTGCACCAGTGGGCGCCTTGGAGCGCGCCTGCTCTTCCACTCTCTCGACCAGAACGCGCAAGGTGTCGCGGTCCGGAATGTCGTCGATGCTGTCGCTCGCCAGGTTCAATTCGCGACACAGGGCGCTGTACGCAGCATCTCCGAGAGCTGCTCTGCCAGCCACGAGCCGCTCCATGCCGCGGCTGAGGTCCGTCAACTTGTCCATGACCAACGTCAGCTTTGCGTATCCGATCCGCTTGAGGTCGGTCGTGCCGCCGTACTTCTGGAGCGTCGATTGCGCCAGGC
>NZ_JBLYIG010000500.1:0-2257 GCF_049222245.1 Nitrospira sp. BLG_2
CTCCAGACAACCGGATTCACGAACCAGATGAGTTTTCTCATGGGGCTCGGCGTCGAACAGATGCTCGCGGAGTTGGAACAAGACAGTCCGCAGTTCAAAGCGGCTATTCATTTGCTAAGACCGAACGGGATGGGCACGACATTCAAGGTCCTCATCCAACACAAGGGAATCCCGCGGCCTGCACTCGACGGCTTACAATACAAACCGTTCTTTGGTTCGGCGCTCACAACGCAATCCGCCGCGTGAGGTATTTCGCATGACGACATCACCGACGTCCAATCATATGCTCTGAGGTCTACTATGGGTGACTCAGCCGTTCCGGAAAACTATATCCCGATCCTCATTTTTATCGGGGTGGGTATTGCACTCGGTACGCTGCCCCTCTTGATCGGGAAGTTTGTCCGTCCCAGCCAGCCCTATCAGGCGAAGTTAGCTCCGTACGAGAGCGGAAGTCCGCTCTTTCAGGACGCTCGCGTACAGTTTCCGATGCGGTACTACATCATCGCGATGCTCTTTGTCATTTTTGATATCGAGATCGTCTTCATGTTTCCCTGGGCCGTTGCATTCAACAGTTTGGGGCTGGTTGGATTAATAGAGATGGTCCTGTTCATCGCCATCCTCGTGGTCGGGTTTTGGTACGCATGGAAAAAAGGAGCACTCGAATGGGACTGAGCGGGTCCTGTCGTCGGCCGACCCATTCGTCCTCGCTCCACCCATCCCCCGGTGGGTCCCTTTCGCTGCGGGCGAATGGGTCTTGGTGCCGACGCCACCCGCTCACCATTCTCGCCGGAGGAAGGTAAGAGGATGAGTCTATTGGAGCGGCAATTTGACGCGAATATCGTGACGACGAACCTGGACGCGGTCGTCAACTGGGCAAGGAAGTCGGCGTTGTGGCCCATGACCTTCGGACTGGCTTGCTGCGCCATTGAAATGATCGCCAGCGTCTCCTCCCGATATGACCTGGACCGCTTCGGCGCCGGTGTCTTTCGCGCCTCTCCCAGGCAGTCGGACCTCATGATTGTCGCGGGGACGGTCTCGCGCAAGATGGCGCCGGTCATTCGACGTATCTACGACCAAATGCCCGAGCCTCGATATGTGATCTGCATGGGCTCATGCGCGACTTCTGGCAACCACTACAACAGCTATGCGGTCGTCCAAGGCGTGGATCAGATCGTGCCGGTGGATGTCTATGTGCCCGGGTGCCCGCCGAGACCGGAAGCCTTGCTGGACGGACTGCTGAAATTACAGGAGAAGATCCAACGAGAGAGAGTGTTCGTGAAATGAGTTCGTAAAGGATGCAAAATGGGAAGTTCTAGAGTTTAAAACTCCTCTTGGCAGACTCCAAACTTGTAGACTTTCCAACACTTGCACGCGACGACCGAAGGAACCATGCAATCCCTCACCGAAACGTTGCTCAAAAAGTTCCCGGAGGCGGTGCTCTCCGTCGATGTCGACACGGCTCGATCGGAAGTAATCGTTCAGGTCGCTGCGCCGAGAATCTTGGAGGTCGCTCGTTTTTTGCACGATGACCCGGAGGCTTGTTTCGATCATATCACCGATATCTGCTCCGCCGACTATCCGGCCGATCAGCAACGGTTTGAAGTCATCTATCTCTTGTTGTCGCTCCCGCACGGCAGACGGATTCGGCTGAAAACACGGGTTACCGAAGACAACCCATCGCTGGATTCAGTCACAAGCGTCTGGCGCGGCGCGATGTTCTTAGAACGTGAAGTCTACGACATGATGGGAATTCGCTTTTCAGGCCACCCCGACCTACGCCGCATCCTCCTGCCGGAAGACTACGCGGAAGGATATCCGTTGCGGAAGGACTTTCCGACGGAAGGCCGAGGGTGGCGGAGTCAATTCGACTTTATCCCGCGTCTCGATGAACCGCCGGTCGAGCACATCGAAAGCGAGGTTCCCGAGGCTGAGAAGAAATTGTTTCTTGCCGAGCCGACCGGATCATCGAACCGGCGGGAAGAACTGTTGCTGAATATGGGTCCTCAACACCCGAGCACGCACGGCGTGGTGCGGGTCGTTCTCGAGCTGGACGGAGAGCGGATCGTCAAGGCGACGCCCGATCTGGGATACCTCCATCGGGGCGTCGAGAAACTGGCCGAAGGCCTCGCCTACATGCAAATCATCCCCCATACCGACCGGCTCGACTATGTCTGCGCGATGGCCAACAATTATGCCTATGTGCGCGCCGTTGAAAAGCTCATCGGTATTACCGTGCCTGAACGAGCCGAGTATATCC
>NZ_JBLYIG010000501.1:0-3113 GCF_049222245.1 Nitrospira sp. BLG_2
ATGGAGATGTTTCAAGAGCGCCTCGCAAGAAATAAGATCCGGGTCGAATTGAGGGTGGCCGACCCGTGCCCCATGGTGCCGGCCGACGCGGATCAGATGAGCCAAGTCCTGCTCAACCTCATCATGAATGCCATTCATGCAATGCCGGAAGGTGGCACTCTCGGTGTCGGCTTGGAGCCGGAGCACCCGATGGTGAAACTCATAATCGCCGATACCGGTCACGGAATGCCACCGGAGGTCATCAGGAAAATCTACGATCCGTTCTTCACCACGAAGGAATTCGGGAAAGGAACCGGCTTGGGATTGACCGTGGTGAAGGGAATCATTGAAGAACATCAAGGCTCCATTGCCGTAGAGAGCAAGGAAGGAAAGGGAACCAGATTTACCGTCCTGCTGCCGATTCATCAATCGGGCTGATGTTGAAGCTCAGGCTAGTGGCTGTCTCTCGATAAGCCTCATCATAACCTCGACTCTTAGCCGTCGCCCCATTCGAGCTGTAGCATATTGCACCGGCCGGCTCCTTTCCGGTCGTGGTGTTTCTCACCACGGGATGTCAGGCTAAATCCGCCATGATCAGGATTCCTTTGAATTCAGGCGCATCGTGATTGCACGCCTATCGGCATCCTCTTTGCTCCTAACTCATCAAGGTTCCGATGGAGTCACGTAACAGACAGGATAGAGGATGGCGCTTGTCGATAAAGCAGCGACTGTGCTGATCGTGGAGGATGACCGAGAAATGCGCAGTCTGCTGTGCGATGAATTTTGCGGAATGGGATATCAGCTGCGTGAAGCGAGGAATGGAGACGAAGCATTTCTGACGGTGCTGCAATCCGTGCCGGATCTGATTTTGACGGACCTCCGGATGCCTGCCGGGGGAGATGACTACATCAGCCGGTTGCGTACCATAGCGCCCAGGTGCCCAATTGTCGTGATCACGGCGTTCGGCGACGCGACATTGAAGGCGCATGTGGTAAAAGCCGGTGCGAACGCCTACTTCGACAAGCCGGTTCGTATTGCCGACCTCAAGAATTGTGTGCAACAATTACTCCATTACGAAAGATCAAGAAGCTGACCACGCCCCGACTGTCGGACGAATAAAGAAAGGCAGCTTTTTCACATTGCTGCCTCCATTCTCGCGCGATACCTAATGAGAAGTTCTCATCCGGAAAAGCGAGAGCGCTTTGCCTGACTCAGAAAACCTCAACGAACCGGCGCCGGCGGATCCCATCATTACCGCGCGAATCGAAGCGATCAAACAGTTGGCGCAGGGGCTGTCCGACCGTGTGGCGGTTATGGATCGATCATTCAACGTCGTGTACGCGAATGAAGCGGCCTGGACAGCGACCGCGACTCGACGGTCTCACGCCAAGTGCTATGAAGCCTTTGCGCACCGTACTGATCCCTGTGGAACCTGTCCGGCGATCAAGGTGTTCGAGGCACCCGAGGTGCAATGCGTGTCCTGCTCGGGAGGAGGTGACGGCACGGCCTGTGGGATGCAGCAGGCATTTCCTTTGACCGATACGAATGGAGCGGTGTCGTCGATGGTGGTGCTCTTTAAGCCCCTGCCGAAGTCCCAGGTCCGAGCAACGCCGGAGCACGACACCGGCCAATCGAGGGACGATCGCTTCGGGAATCTAATCGGTCTCAGCCCGGTCATGCGGCAACTCTTCGATATGACTCGTCTTGTGGCGGACAGTTCGGCGACAGTCCTCATACAAGGTGAAAGTGGAACGGGGAAAGAACTTCTGGCTAAAACGATTCATGCGCTCAGCAACAGGAGGGATCGTCCGTTCGTCGTCGTGGATTGCGGGTCCTTGCCGGAAACACTGCTTGAAAGCGAATTATTCGGGCATGTCAAAGGAGCTTTCACCGGTGCGGTCGTCAATAAGCGCGGGCTATTCGAAGAGGCGGACGAAGGCACCATTTTCCTCGACGAGATCGCCGATACCACGCCGACCTTTCAAGCGAAGCTGCTCCGTGTCCTGCAAGAGGGCGAGATCAAGCCCGTGGGTGGAACGCGATCGCTGAAGATCCATGCGCGTGTCATCTCCGCCTCGAACAAGGATCTGGCCCAGCTCGTGAAAGCCAAGACATTTCGGCAGGATCTTTACTATCGACTAGCCGTCTTGCCGCTCTATTTGCCCGCGCTTCGGGAACGGCGAGAGGACATCCCGCTATTAGTCCGGCATTTCGTCGGCGCGTCGTGCGCACGACACAACCAAGCGGTGCGGCAGGTTTCCGAAAAAACGATGAGGGCGTTTCGCGACGCGCCTTGGCCCGGGAATGTCCGACAATTGCAGCATTACGTCGAACGGGCCGTGGTGACGACCACCGGGCCATGGCTAGTATGCGAGGACTTGGTTCCAGGCGGCATCGTTCCCGAAGACGAAAGTTTACGCTCAGCCTCGCGTGAAGCCGTGGCACAGACCGAGCGCGCCCGGATCGTGGAGGCGTTGCAGGTGACTGCGGGAAACCGATTCAAAGCGGCCAAATTGCTGAAAATCAGCCGAGCGAGCCTCTACAACAAGCTTCGTGCGTACGGCATCGAGTGATGATGCGCTAAATTCGGCAGCCTTCTCGGGGCCTTGCCTCACCATTTCGGTATCTCGGCGGCGATGACACAGCGGTTGCTTCCACTCCACGCTTCAACATTGCCCCATCCTGCCTCAATTTACGAAGAGACGCCGTCCAAGAAATTAGACAACGTAACATGATGTTTTGTTTCGATATACCTCAGGGTTTGCCCATTGTGTAGACGGGCTCCCCAGATGCGATGATCGATGCTCATGGTCCACGATTCTCTAAACCCTTATCGATTTTAGAAATTATTTGCCGCGCGTCTTGTTCAAGCGAGGCATGGTGATTGCGCTAGGACAACATCGCTGGTGAAGGTTCGGGTGATTTTGGACCGGCCTCCGAATGACCCATTCCTTCGTAAGAAGGAACCCTTCACCAGCTCTTTACCTTCCCGAGAATCGAGGTCGGAAGTTGTTCGGAGGCCGGGTCCTATCCAACAGTAATCATGAGAGAGGATCATTGAAATGATTATCAGCGAGCAGACATCAACAAATCACCGGATGAAGCGAATACACCAGGGAGAGGAGGCCGAGATA
>NZ_JBLYIG010000502.1:0-3664 GCF_049222245.1 Nitrospira sp. BLG_2
GCGAGCCGAGCTCGCAAAGTTGCACGTCCCCCTCGCGGGATTTTACTACTGTCCCCATCATCCGGATGGCAACGTACCATCGTTCAGTGTGGACTGCTATTGCCGAAAACCCAATCCCGGTTTGCTGATCCAAGCCGCCCGTGAGCTCGATGTGGATCTGCCGCATTCATGGATGGTCGGCGACATCCTGCACGATGTTGAAGCCGGCCGGGCAGCCGGCTGCCGCACCATCTTACTCACGAACGGCCATGAAACCGAATGGCACCTCACGGCTTCGCGGTGGCCCGATTTCATTGCAGACGAGGTGCTGGAGGCGGCCCGGCTCATCGCGTTCACGGATTTGATTGCAACCGGCGAACGACCGCACTCCCAAGACGACGGATCGAAGGACTCCTGAATGGTGATTGCCGTTGATCGATCCAGAGCCGACCTCTGGCGGCGGTCACGCAGAATTCTCTGCGTGCGGCTCGATGCGCTCGGCGATGTGATCATGACGGGTCCGGCGCTGCGGGCGCTCAAGCAGTCGTTCCCGGATCGGCACATTACCCTTCTCACGTCTGCAAGCGGCGTTCATGCGGGTCGTCTCATGCCTTGCGTCGACGACATATGGTCGTACGAAGCTCCATGGATGAAAGGGTACCGTGCGGGTGAGTCGGCCGCGGCGGATCACGCGCTGATTTCCCGGTTACGTGCTGGGGCATTCGATGCCGCCGTCTTGTTCACGGTGTACAGCCAAAACCCGCTTCCGGCCGCCATGATGTGCTGGTTGGCCGACATTCCGCTGCGTGTCGCGCATTGCCGGGAGAACCCGTATCACTTGCTCACGGACTGGATCCCCGAACCGGAGCCGGAGTCCTATATCCGTCATGAGGTCCGGCGCCAGCTCGATCTTGTCCGCCATATCGGCGCTGAAGCCGCGAACGAGCGTCTCTTCTTACAGATTCCGGGCGCCGCCTTCGACCATCTCGACGAGATTCTTGGACCGCTCCGTACAAAGGTCGATGAGGCCGTGGTCATTCATCCCGGCGCGACCGCCGCCAGTCGCCGTTATCCCGCGGAGCAATTCGCGGTCGCGGCCGACCGGCTGGCTCACACATGGGAAGGGCCGATCATTTTTACTGGCGTCGAAAGTGAGCGCCCGTTGGTCGAGTCGATCCGTGCCCGAGTGGCGGCCCCGACGCACTCGCTCGCCGGTCGGCTTCAACTTCCGGAATTGGCCGCCTTGTTGGCCCGCGCGCGCGTCTTGATCTCAAACAATACGGGCGCGGTCCATGTCGCCGCAGCCGTGGGCACGCCGGTCGTCGATTTGTATGCGTTGACCAACCCGCAGCACACGCCGTGGCAGGTGCCACGCCGCGTCTTGTTCCATGATGTACCTTGCAAATTTTGCTACAAGAGCACCTGCCCACAAGATCACCATGATTGTCTGCGTTTGGTGACACCGGACGAAATCGTCGACGCCGCCGCGGAACTGCTCGGTCTCAGACCAACGCCACTCTCCGAAGAAGGATTACACCTTGTACACACTAGGTCTTAACGCGGCTTTCCATGACTCCTCGGCCTGCTTGGTCCATGACGGGATGGTCGTCGCCGCAGCCGAAGAAGAGCGGTTTACGAGGATCAAACATGCCAAGCGCCCTATTCCGTTTAGCGCCTATGAATTGCCGTTTCATGCCATTGCCTTCTGCCTTCAGCGCGCCGATGTTCACTTGCGGGATATCGACCACATCGCCTATGCCTATGACCCCACACGCAAGCTGGGCAACCATGCAGGCGCGGTCTCCCTGACGCTGCCGATGGAGCCGAGCGCCCATCCTGTCGCGGCGGAGTGGGAATCACCGTGGGATCCGCTTTTTCTCTCCTCGATCATGAATGCTCCACGGCACTTGTCCGGCGGCGCTCCGCATCATCTTCGCGAATGGTTCGCCGGCGTAACGGCGCCAGGTCCTTATCGATGGCACTGGGTCGATCACCACGATGCCCATGCGGCCAGCGCTTTTCTACCTTCCCCTTTCGAGAGCGCCGCCGTGCTGACTCTGGACGGCAGAGGAGAAGACGCCACCACGACATACCATATCGGCCAAGGCCATCGATTGCGCCGACTCGGCCAGGTCGACATGCCGCACTCGTTGGGATTGCTCTATGAGGAACTGACCACCTACCTGGGCTTTCTCCACTCGTCCGATGAATACAAGGTCATGGCCCTCGCCTCCTATGGGAAACCAAAGTTCAAACGACTCTTTCAGGACATGGTGCAGCTTCATGGCAATGGACAATACCGAATTCTCCCTCACCGACTGGAAACCGCGTGCGGACCGGCACGCCGACCTGGTTCTCCACTGGAGCAACGACACTATGACCTGGCGCGGTCTCTACAGGAAGTTCTGGAAGAGACGGCATTGGCGTTGGCAGAGTGGTTGCACCGGGCATCGGGCGCTCCAAACCTATGCCTGGCCGGAGGCGTCGCGTTGAACTGTGTCATGAATGCCTCCCTCCGTGATCGCGGCCCGTTTCAATCCATATGGGTGCAGCCGGCGGCCGGCGATGCCGGCACAGCGATGGGCGCCGCGCTCGCGGTCGACGCCGCGCAGCGGCGGCTGCCTATCGGCCCACGAGCATTTCGCATGGAGCATGCGTTCTGGGGGCCTTCATACAGTGAGGAAGAGATCGAATCCGTGTTGCGTCGCGCCAAGCTCCCGTTTCGCCGCCTGGCCGACATCGGAGGGGAAGCCGCCGCGCTGTTGGCGCGCGATTATATTCTCGGCTGGTTCCAAGGCGCGATGGAATTCGGGCCTCGCGCATTGGGAAGCCGGTCGATCCTGGCCTCCCCCATCAACGCGATGATGCAGGAACGATTGAACGACATCAAAGACCGCGAGGATTTCCGGCCCGTGGCGCCCGTCGTGTTGGAAGAAGCCGCCGCTCAATGGTTCGATGGGGCCGAGCGTTCGCCGTTCATGCTCTTTACGTATCAGGTGCGTCCCGACCGTGCGAATCGAATCCCAGCCGTCCGACACGTCGACGGATCGGCGCGAGTTCAAACGATCACGCATGAGCAACACCCGCGCTATTACGAGCTCATCAAAGCGTTCGAAACCAGAACGGGGGTTCCGGTGTTGGTCAATACCTCTTTCAATACAAGAGGCGCGCCGATCGTCTGTACGCCGCGCGACGCGGTTGAGGCCTACAGCAGTTCTCCGCTGGATGCGCTGGTGATCGGCCCGTTTCTCCTGACAAAAACCGCCACTCACTCGTGATCGGAGCCCTTCTTATGACAAAAACCGCCGCCGCCTCATGATGGGAGCCGTTCTATGAAAGATTATTCTACGTCCAGCGCGGCGGCCGTCACGGAGTCCTTGAACTCCCAAGCGGGCCACATACTGATGAGCGTGGTCATTCCGACCTTCGATCGTCCCGACCTTTTGCGGCGCTGCCTCGCATCATTGATCGCTCAAACCATGAACCCCGCAATGTTCGAGATCATCGTCGTCTCTGATGGACCGTCCGAGTCTACCGAGGGAGTCGCCGCCGCGTTCCGCGGCAAGAGATCCGCGCCGAACCTGCGTTACCTTGCATCTCCTGTCCCTCGCGGCCCGGCCGCCGCGAGGAATCTCGGCTGGAAATCAGCTAGAGGTCCGATCCTTTCCTTCACCAATGATGATTG
>NZ_JBLYIG010000503.1:0-1728 GCF_049222245.1 Nitrospira sp. BLG_2
ACGAGGAGTATGCTCATGGGGCATGGCCTCGGGGGTCATGGTTGGGACAAGAGATGAGGGTCGCGCAGCTTCTCCAAGTTCCCAAGCATAGTGGAAACGACGAATTCGGCAAAGGGAATCCGTGATTGCCGTGACGCTGCCTCAGAAAAGCGTCGAGACACGCCGACTGTCAGCAACCTCCAACGAGCGGAGAGATAGTGGACGGCGCTGGAGGGAAGGCAGGGGACCCTATGAGCCGAGACAGAACGCCGGCAGGCGGGGCCGGCGCAAGCGCTTGAACGCCGATGTCACGATTCGCTCAGCTAATTATGGCAGAGCTCCACATTATATAGTGGGCCTTTTAGTGTCTTCCCCTACATTCGGCCTATATTCCAGCCCGCTTAAATTTCTTTCCCGCATACGTGACATGACCTGTCGATTTGGGGCCACGCGAACGACTAGATGATGCGGGCGGCCGGTCCGGCGGGAGTCAGGAGCAAGGAGCCAGAACCATGAAGTACCTGTGCCTGATCTATGAGGAGGAAGCCAAGTTGCGCGCCCTGTCCAAGGCCGAACTGGATGCGCTCATGGTGGAGCATGTTGCCGTCACCGCCGACATCCAGAAGAGCGGCCATTACCGCTGCGGCGAAGTCTTGCAGCCGGCAGACAGAGCCGCGACCGTGCGGGTTCGAAGCGGCATCGTCTTCACCACCGACGGGCCGTTAGCCGCAACCAAGGAGCAACTTGGCGGCTTTTACCTGATCGATGCGCGGGATCTAAACGAGGCCATCCAGGTGGCCGCGAAATTGCCGTCGGCGCGGCTGGGCACGATCGAGGTGCGGCCGGTGTTGGAGGTGTAGCAGTTGCATTGAGATCGAGAGACAACGCACCATGGGGAAACAGTTCCCCTCCCCCCGGCGCGTCGATCGGACACTACGGGTGGCACATCCTGCACATATTGATGGAGGCCTTCGCATGAAATACCTGTTGTTGATTTACGGCGACGAGCTGGCGTTGAGCGAGACCGAGCGGCAGGACTGTTACGCGGAATCCATGCAGCTCGCGCGGGATCTTCACTCGAACGGACAATATCTGGGCGCGAACCCGTTGCATCCCACCGCGATGGCGACCAGCGTTCGGGTGCGCGACGGCAAACGGCTCGTGACCGACGGTCCGTTCGCGGAGACGCGCGAACAGCTCGGCGGCTATTTTCTCATCGAGGCCAAGGATCTCGACGAGGCGATCGCCGTCGCCGCGCGGATTCCCATGGCGCGCAAGGGGACGGTCGAGGTCAGGCCGGTCATCGAGATCCCGGGGCTGCCCGCCGACGCGAGACAACCATGAAGCCATCCGAGGCGCATCAGAGGCATTCGTCAACCGCCATTCGTCATGCGCAAGGTTTTGAGTGAGGAACGATGTCGATTGTGCGGCTGCTCTTTCGACAAGTCGGTGCATCGACGAATTGCTATAGAGGGAGGAACTATGAGCACATCAACGCCTCAAGCCGATTTTCTATTGCTCTTTCGCGGCACGGATTGGGAAAGGCGTCTGTCGCCGGAACAATTTGAGCAGTTCGTGTCCGACTGGAGTCAATGGTTCGAGCGCCTGAAGCAGGAAGGCAAATGCACAGGCGGGCATCCGTTGCATCTTGAGGGTAAGCTCGTGTCCGGCAAGAACGGGCGCATGGTGACCGACGGCCCGTTCACCGAATCCAAGGAAGCCATTGGCGGCTACTTTTATCTTCGGGTC
>NZ_JBLYIG010000504.1:0-4877 GCF_049222245.1 Nitrospira sp. BLG_2
AGTTCTCTTGAGGGCACATAGCCTACGGCCAGGCTTCTCGCCGTCTCATCGGCGATTCCTGCTTCGGAGGATTCCGTGACGCCGGAGGTCGTCACCCCGTATTTCTTATCGAAATCGTCGTCTGGCTTCTGGCTCAAGAGATACAGGATGATTTCCTTGAGAGTCTCCCAAAATCCGAATACCCGATAGGTATTCATCACAATCTTGAACTTTCCGCTGGTATCAGGGTTGTACTGCATACGACTCCTTCTTCACATCACAGACCTGCGCCAGGGTTTCACTGATGCGCTGATGAATTTCAATGCCTTGTACCGCATCCGTATGTTCACCAACAATGGTTCCGACCTCCACTGTTCCACGTGTATACAACGTCCAATCAACCGGAGCTTTTCCATGCCTGGCGAGCGTCGCGGTGGTCCACCACGCATGAATTGACGCACTCAGGGGTACTTTACGATACGCACGCAAGGTCCGATTTGTTTCCTTGTCTAGGGCATATCCGACTTTCAATATATCAATGGAAGTCTCCGATTCTTCCTGCGACAAGAATCCGCGATCTTGAGCCCACTGAATAGCGTATTCCACACGATCCTCTTCCGCCATACCGATCAAGCACTCCTGAAGCGCTTGTCGTTCCTCTTCGGGCAAGGCCAGGAACTCATGTTGACGGTCCCGGCTCACGTATGCAACCAGTTCGTCCAAGACATTCGGATTTTCAAGGATCCCGCTACGCGGTTGCGTGTCCAGGATCCCCAGGAACGAAATTATTTGATCTTGGCGTTCCAATGCGTGCGCAACCGCTAAGGCCATGACCCCTCCATTGGACCATCCAAGCAGCTGATACGGACCTTCCGGTTGATGCTGGCGTATGAGACGTGCGTGATTCTCTGCAATGGCAGCTAGCGACAGCGATTTCCAGTCCATCGAGAAAATTCCACTCAATGAGACCCCATACACAGGCTGCTCATCATCGAGAGAGTACGCAAGCGACTGATAAGCGAGGACATGCGTTCCATCTGGATCAAAGCAGTACAACGGAAGTCGCGTGCCGGTGTCCCGTAGGACCACCAACGAGGATGAGATATCTTGTTCGCTCTTCGACAGGAGCTCGGCAAGACTCGCTACGGTGGGAGCCTGGAAGATCGCAAGCAAAGATAATGGGCTTCCGATAGTCTTACGAATACGAGACATCAGTTGAACGGCGAGCAACGAATGCCCGCCATGATCGAAGAAATTATCGTGAACGCCGATCCGCATGATACCGAGTACCTCAGCCCACATATCAGCAAGTTTGCCTTCTATCGCTGTACGGGGTGCCACATACTGATCCGTGAGCTGGCCATTGAAATCGGGTGCCGGAAGCAACTTCCGATCGATCTTCCCATTGGCTGTCCGCGGTAACTCCGCCAGAAATAGAAACGCGGCGGGAATCATGTATTCGGGTAATTGTTCAGATAGGAACTGGCGCAGGTCGTTCGCCGTAGGAGTCATCCGGGAGGGTGTACTGGTCGGTACAATATAGGCTACGAGCCGTTTGCCGTCTGGCGGGTCTTCTCTGGCCAGCACAACAACCTCCCTCACGTCGGGATGCTTGCTCAGCCACGCCTCGATCTCTCCCAATTCGATCCGAAACCCTCGGATTTTCACTTGATGGTCAAGCCGCCCTATGTAATCAATGACACCATCCTGTCGATAGCGCGCTAAATCTCCGGTTTTGTACAATCGGCTGCCGGGAATTTTGCTGAATGGATCCGGGACAAACTTCTCCGCGGTCAACTCAGGCCGACGGTGATAGCCTCGCGCAACACCGATACCACCGATGTGCAGTTCGCCGGCTACTCCTACCGGAACCGGCTGATTCTGTCGGTCCAGGACATACAATTGGGTATTCGCGATCGGACGCCCTATTGGCACCGATGCAGCATCGTCATCCCGCTCGCATCGCCAAGCAGTGACATCGATTGCGGCTTCTGTCGGTCCATATAAGTTGTGCAGTTCGGCCCACGGCAGTTGCATAAACAATCGACGCTGCAACTCAGCAGACAGCGCTTCACCGCTACAGATTACGCGAGACAGGCAGCGACAAGCGTCCACACCAGCGGTCTCGAGAAACACGTGCAGCATGGGAGGCACGAAGTGAGTCGTGGTCACTTGATGCTCCTTAATCAGCTCTATCAATCGGGCTGGGTTTCTATGTTCTCCCGGCCCCGCGACCACAAGACCGGCTCCTACCATCAAAGGCCAGAAGAATTCCCACACCGAAACATCGAAACTGAACGGTGTCTTCTGTAGCACCCGGTCGGTGGTCTGGAGGCGGAAAAAGTCTTGCATCCATTGAAGCCGATTGAGTAGCCCCAGATGGGTGTTCCCAACTCCTTTGGGGCGACCCGTCGAGCCGGATGTATAGATCGTGTATGCCAGATTGAGAGGTGATAGGCCCAGCTGGGGGTTCATGAGGGGTTGATCGGCTATCAGAGGCCAATCGGTATCGGGACAGAGCGTAAGACCTGCATAACCCTCGAGCTGCCCGACAAGACGGCGTTGGGTCAACAGTAATGCCGGCTGTATATCCTGAAGCATGAATACGATCCGGTGCGGGGGATAATCTGGATCGATCGGCACATACGAACCGCCGGCCTTTAAAGTTCCGAGCAGGCTCACGACCATTTCAACAGATCGCTCCATGCACACCCCCACGAGAACGTCCGGCCCAATCCCAAGGTGCCGAAGGTAATGCGCCAGCTGATTGGCGCGTTGGTTCAACTCGCGGTAAGTCAGAGATTGATTCCCACACACGACGGCGAGCCCGTTTGGCGTCTTTTCAGCCTGCTCTTCGATTAATTCGTGAAGGCACTTCGCCTGCGGATACGCACGCGTTGTGTTGTTCCAATCTACGAGAAGCTGTTGCTGTTCACTCTTCGGCAACACTGGCAGCTCCGAAAGGAGCGTTTCCGGCCCGGTAACCATTCCCTCCAGTAGTGTTTGAAAGTGCGTCAGCATTCGCTGAATCGTAGTTTCTTCGAACAAGTCGGTGTTGTACTCAATTGAGCATATCAGCCCCTGCTCGGTCTCTTGAATGGTCAAGGTCAGGTCGAACTTCGCTGTCTGGTTGTCGATTTCGAGAGGGGTAACGTTCAGACCTGGAAGCCCCACCTCGGACGGCTGATGGTTTTGCATATCAAACATGACCTGAAACAACGGCGAGCGGCTGACATCACGGACCGGCTGCAACACTTCGACCAGCTTCTCAAAGGGCACATCCTGGTGGCTATAGGCCCCCAAACATGAATTCCGCACACGCCCAATTATTTCTCGTATCGTGGGATTTCCGGAAACGTCGACCCGGAGCGCCAAGGTATTGACGAAGAATCCGATCAGTCCTTCGATTTCTTTTCTGGTCCGATTCGCAATCGGCGAACCGACGATGAGATCTTGTTGTCCGCTATAGCGAAACAACAGAAGGTAAAATGCTCCGAGCAGCGCCATATATTGTGTCACACCCTCGCGTCGGCTGAATTCCTTCACGGCCACTGATAGCTCAGGCGAGAGATTGGAAGTGAGAGAAGCGCCATGAGAGGTCCGGACCGTCGGCCTGGGATGATCCGTAGGGAGATCCAAGAGTGGTACCTCTCCGTTCAGGACATCTTTCCAATACGACAACTGGCGTTCCATTCGCTTACCCGATAGCCACTGTTGCTGCCACCAGGAAAAGTCTGCATATTGAATAGGGAGGTCAGGGAGAGAGGATGGCCTACCTTTGAGATGATCCTCGTATAATGTTGTGAGTTCTCGAACAATGATGTCTGCGGACCACCCGTCCGACACGATATGATGCATCGTGAGCAGTAGCACATGCTCGTCATCGCTCAGCCGGATCACGCTTGCACGGATCATCGGTCCATGGACCAAATCGAACGGTCGCTGCGCTTCTGAAGCGGCGAGCCGGCGAAGGACCGCCTCTTGCTCAACCTCGGTCAAATGGGTCAACTCGACTATGGGCAACAACATCGGAAAAGATGGAGCGATCACTTGAATCGGCCTTCCATCCACCACACCGAACGTGGTGCGCAACACCTCGTGACGGCGAATCAGTTCGCTAAAGCTTCTTTCCAGAGACGATATCTCCAGCGCGCCGCTCAACCGTAAAGCAAGGGGGATATGGTAGGAGGCGTCGTTCGGATCAATTTGTGTCAATACCCACAACCGTTGCTGCGCGAACGATAGAGGAATCGGCTTGCCACTCCTTTCAATCGGGATAATCGGCTGTTCTTCGAGTCCATGATCGGCGGTCTCAAGCGATGTCAAGACGGCAGCCAACTTCGCCACCGTTGCAGTCTCGAACAAGACTCGCATCGGCAGATCCACCCGAAACACCTCACGCAACCTCGCCATGACCTGTGTCGCGAGCAAGGAGTGCCCGCCGAGGTCGAAGAAGTTATCGTGGACACCCACTTTCGTCACCTGCAACACGCTCGTCCAAATCCCGCATAATAATTCTTCAGTCGGTGATCGAGGTGCGACATATTGATGTGCCAATTGCCCAGCCACATCCGGCATCGGCAACGCCTTGCGGTCAACCTTCCCGTTTGGAGTCAGTGGAAACCCTGGCAAAACGACCGTCGCTGACGGAATCATGTACTCAGGCAGACGCTCCTTGAGAAATTCCCGCAATGCGGTCGTGTCCGGCACGTTTTCCCGATGGACGAGATACGCCACTATTTGCATGTCTCCAGTACCGGCTTCTCGCGCCAGGACGATGGCCTCCTGCACCGCAGGATGTTCAAGCAATCGCGCTTCTATCTCGCCGAGCTCTATTCGGTAGCCGCGAATTTTTACTTGCTGATCACCGCGTCCGGCAAACTCAATGTTGCCGTCAG
>NZ_JBLYIG010000505.1:0-5168 GCF_049222245.1 Nitrospira sp. BLG_2
GAAGGCATCCTCTGGCTTGAAAGTCTGTTAAAAGCCGAACCCCACGCCTTCGTCGCCATCAGCCATGACCGCCGATTCTTGGAGTCGGTGGCCACGCGGATCTGGGAATTGAATCGTCGATATGCCAACGGCGTCTTTCAAGCAAACGGCCGGTACAGCGAGTTTTTGGAGCAGCGCGAGGCGACATTACAGGCGCAGGCCGACTACCACGCTTCACTCGCCAATCGAGTGCGGCGTGAAGTGGAGTGGCTGAGGCGTGGTCCGAAAGCCCGCACGACCAAAGCCAAGGCCCGGATTGATTCGGCAGGTCGGCTGATTGACGAACTGAATGAAATAGAGTCGCGGAAGGGGAACGCGTCGGCCGGGATAGACTTCACCGCGTCCGGCCGAAAATCAAAACAATTGTTGGTCGCAGAAGGTATTGAGAAATCGTTGGGCGGGAAGTTGATTATATCCGGCGTGGACATTCTGTTAGGTCCGGGAGAGAGAATCGGCCTCCTTGGGCCAAATGGTAGCGGCAAAACAACGGTCCTCAAGCTCTTAGCCGGCACCGTAGAGCCGGATAAAGGCACCATCAACCGTGCCGATCGGCTGCGAGTAGTCACCTTCGAGCAACACCGTGAGTCATTGGACCAGCAGGCGACGTTGCGGCGCGCCCTTACTCCTGCCGGTGGCGATGCCGTCGTCTACCAAGATCGGTCCGTGCATTTGGCCTCATGGGCCAAGCGCTTTCTTTTCAGGCCTGAGCAGCTCGATCTGCCGGTCTCGCGCTTATCAGGCGGCGAGCAGGCAAGGCTGCTGATTGCGCGGCTTATGCTCCAACCGGCGGATCTCTTGCTCCTGGACGAGCCGACAAACGATTTGGATATTCCCACGCTTGATGTACTGGAAGACAGCCTGCTGGAATTTACCGGCTCCCTTGTGTTGGTGACACACGACCGTTGGCTCTTAGACCGCATCTCCACCAGGCTTCTGGCACTCGATGGAATGGGCCACGCCGAGTGGTTTGCCGACTATGCCCAATGGGAAGCGGCACAGGTAAGAAAGGAGACGGAAGAACGACAATCTCAGGTATCAAAGGAGACCTCCGTGCCTGCTGGGCCATCCAAGCGAAAAGGCTTGTCGTACAAAGAGCAAAAGGAATGGGACCAAATCGAAACGAAGATCCTAAAAGCGGAAGAACTGGTAGCTACTTGCCAAGCTGCGGCAAGCGATCCGGCTATTGTCTCGTCAGCTACTGATTTACAAGAGCGGTACGCCGCACTTCATGAGGCACAGGCAGAAGTCGAGCGCCTTTATGTACGATGGACCGAGTTAGACGAGAAACGCAACCAAGCGATTAGCAACACGCAGGCATAGAGTTGGAAATAAACCATAGAGATGTGCGCCACGCGAAGGTGGTTCCCCTGCCTGTAAAGAGCGGGGGAATCTATACCTGAAGTGTTACCAGTTCTTTAATGTAGTCGCTTATTGATTCCTCAAAGGTGGCTTTGAAAGTGTGATGGATAGTCTTTCCGGGCCTTATAAGATAATCCTAAGAAGGTATCCAAAAAGAAGCAAGCGATGATAACAAGCCCACTGCGCATAGTATTTTAGGGGGCAAGCCTGCTACAGCTTGATCGTATAATGTATGCTTCGGCCGCCTAAGGCGGGGCATCCGAGCCCTTGTGAGAGTGTCTTTTCAGACAAGGCTCGTCCGATGCTGCCATTGCCATCTCCTCGAAAAGCGATGCCGCAATTGTATCTGCAAGTTGAGCCGAATAGATTGCATATTCGGCTCATGAGCCTAAAATAAACTCTCGGCACCTTTGATTCTGCTTGATCACATGGGAACTTTCTCTTCCTCCCGTTTTCTCTATGGCCCTGACCATTAGTAACCGATAAAGAGGCGGAAGCCGGTCACAACTGAAAGGACTCCACCATGCCATTGGCAAGCGAACTGGTTCAGTCCTGCACCACTGTCTTTACGTTACCGGAGATTTACTTTCGCGTGCGGGACGTGGTGGACAATCCCGATTCAACTATGGACGAGCTTGCCAATGTCCTCAAGCTGGATCCGGCCATCTCGGCCAGGCTTCTCCGCATCGTCAATAGTCCGCTCTATGGGTTTCCCAAGCAGATCGACACCATTTCCCGCGCCGTGAATATCGTCGGTATGCAGGCCATCAACGATCTCGTCACCGCCACGACCGTTGGCCGGACCTTCGCCGGGATGCCGATTCAACTAATGGATGTTCCCAAGTTCTGGCGCAAAAGTGTGCTATGCGCTCTGCTGGCCGGAAAGATCGCTAAATCCTGTGAAATCAACGACAGCGAGCGATTTTTCATTGAAGGTCTGCTCCGCGACATTGGGCACTTTGTTCTCTACCAGACCGTTCCGCAACGGGCTCAATCCGCCCTCATCGAAGCGGGCTACCTCGAGACCTCCTTGGCCGAGGTAGAGCAGTCCAACATCGGGTGCGACTTCGCGGAAGTGGGGGCGGAGCTCATTCGATCCTGGGGCATGCCCGTGCAAATTGAACAGGCTATTCGTTGCCAACTGAGCCCAAATGACGCCGGTGAATTCATCATCCATGCGTCTATTGTTCATCTGGCCGGTGTCGTCGCCGACTACGAAGAACTCGAGCCGAGTCGGAGGCCTCCTACATTCCCGTTTAACCCCCATGCCGTCACTGCCACGCGATTTGTGCCGGCCAACCTGCCGGCGCTGCTCACGGACGCCTGTGCCCAGCTGCAAGATACCTTGGCGGTGATCCAGCCTCGCGCCATCGCAGCGTAGCTTGCCTGAAAATTGCCGGCGGGATAGAAATAGTCTTGACCGCTCGATGTCTGTTCTTCACAGCAGACAGCTACGGCTGTGATCTCTGTGGAATTTTTGCTATTCAACCGAATGACTTGCCAGGAAGACCGCTTGCTCCAGGGTACGGAAGAACTGCTGATAGGGCAGGGGGTCCTCGATGGCGTGAAGATAGAACTGAGCGCTGGCCCGCACGATCAGCTGGGACTCGTTCCGCGTACGGACGGTGACGGTCAGTCGCACAAGGTCGCTGCGGTGATAAAAGGGACCCCAGGCACGGTAATTCCTGGTGAGAAACAGGAGCGTGTCCGGCTGGTAGAGAAAATAAGAGGGATCGAGGAGGGTTGGCTTTTCATTATTGACATATTTCTTGGCGGAGACAATTCCCAGTTCCTCATCGAGCACCTCGATCTTGCAGTCCAAGTCCTGCAAGGTCATGACAATGGCCTGAAGCATTCTTCGCCGGTCGTGGGTGTCAAACACGCGTGTTTGCGCGGCACGGACCTTAACCTGACTTTCCTCGGACAACCAAATCTGCCTCCGCGCATCCGATTGATCATCGTGTCGCAGTTCATAGGGCGAACAGGCCGTGAACGACACCATTCCAGTGAGCAGCATCGTCAGCAGCCATCGTAAATACGGTGTCATGCCCAGCGGTCTGCCAGTGATCATGGCGATGGTTTCGTTTCCTGAGACAGAAACAGCGTTCGCTGCAACGCGGCGAAGAAGTTCTGATACACCTTGGGATCATCTATGGGCTTATTGTTATAGATGGCGTTGGCACGGATGCTCATTTTCTCCGCCGTCTCTTGCCGCACAGTCACGGTGATCGTGACGACATCGTAGTAGTTGGGTTCGGCGAATCGTGCAGCGGTAACGAGGCCGAGGCCATCGTTTGCCCGTTCGATGATAAAGCCTAGGTCCTGCAAGGATGCGATGACGCCGCGGATGGCGGCATTGCGGTCCGTCAGATCGAAGGTCCTTGTCTGGAGGCTCCGGATCTTCATCTGTGCATCGGTCGGTGCGAACAAATCCTGTTTCACCTCCGGAGCGGTGCATCCATGTAAGAAGAGGGTTCCGGCGAGTAAGACACCGGCGTAGATGTTTGTGGTTTGCATCGTGAGCCTTTCCGTGGCACGGAGTCAGATTCGATGGGCCTCCAAAAACACGGCCTTGGAGAGCTTGGCAAAAAATTGTTGATAGATCTCAGGATCGCGCACCATTTCCATATATTGTGTGCCGGGCGGAATGTATTGATTATCGACCTGGCCATCCCCCTTCCAGACGACCCGGTAGAACACAATGCGGATCTCCTGACGGGTCGCTTCGAGGTTGAGCGGACGGGATACGAGCGACGCGGCGATCTTTTGATGCAGATCCACCGGCTGCAAAACCTTCCCTAACGACAGGAGCAGAAAAAGAACCCTCTCGGCATCTTGGCCGTATTCCCGGGCACTGCGTTCCTTCGCCGCTCGCAGCAAGCCGACTTCCCGTTGGCTTTCTTCAATCTGGAAGCCCAAATCCTGGAGTACGGCAGCCGAGGCCGAGAGGAGCTCCCGCTCATTCGGCGTTTCGAACATTCGAGTTTGCATGGCCCGATGTTTCGGAATGTCAGGTGTCAGCGCGAAAAGGTCGGCCGGCTCGGTCTGAGCGACACAGCCGGTGAGGAGCGCAAGGGCTACGGCGAGAAGGAAAAGTCGTCCCCTCGCAACCGTGGTAGGGATCCGTCTCACCGGCGGATCAGAACTGCGTAGAGTTGTAAGCAAAGTCCCGGACCTTCTTTTCTTCGTCGTACTTAATGATGATAGTGAGAGTCCGTTGGCGCTGCGAGCTGGAACTATCGCTCGAGCGGGTGCCGAGAATGATGATGCTCGCATAGGAAGAACTGGCCGTATCCACACGATCAGTCGAGACCTTGTCATAGATCCAGACCTCACGCCGGTTCTCGTCCGTTGTTACGATATTGGGACTCCCTAGGAGTTCGGCAACCTGGGACGCAGGCATCCCGACTTTGATTTCTCCCTGCACCTTGCCGACGGTGAGACGGTCTTCCTTGATTTCGGCCTTGCCTCCGCCACCGCAGCCTACGACGGCTATGCACAGACTCAGGCATAGCATGCTCCATAAAGTTTTCATTGCTGGTTCCCCTTTCTGCCGTATGGTCATCCTGGTGTGAAGATAGGTTACCGTGCCCCTCTGCAGAGTGTCAACGGGTGAGATTTCAAAAAGCACGTAATAGGGACCGCTCCGTCATTTTTCTCTTGCAACGAATAGGTTATCGCGTAGCGTGCCTGGAAAATCAATTCAATTGAAGGTCGCGAAGGATGTTCCTCGAGCGCCATATCTTCGAACTTAAGAGACGTGTGGAATA
>NZ_JBLYIG010000506.1:0-3809 GCF_049222245.1 Nitrospira sp. BLG_2
GGATGGCAAGAAGCCGGTCGCTTTCATACCCCATGAGTTCGCCAATGGCCACAGCCCCTTTTTTATAATGTTCGATGATGCCGGGCTCGGCAATTTTGGAATAGATATAGGCGACGCCACCGACCACGCAATCCCGTTGGAGTCGCGCAAGAAGACGATCTTCGGTATCGATCCCGTTCTGTAGGGTGAGAATCACGGTTTTTTCGGTCAGCACCGGTTCAATTTGGTTCACGACTTCGTCGAGATCATAGGCTTTCACCCCAAGCACAATGAGATCCGGACGAGGAAGCCGCCGCGCATCCGAGGCTGCCTGTGGCCTCACCGTAAATGTTCCCTCGGCACTGCGGATCGTCAGTCCATTTTGTTTTACCGCCGCCAGCGTGTTCGGCCGAAGCAAGAACGACACGTCGGGATTATTCTTGGCCAATCGCGCCCCAAAAACTCCGCCGACTGATCCGGCGCCGACCATCATGATCTGTCTCATGCGCTTATCCTCATGGTTGCCTGTGAAACGGGTCGTACTATAGCATGCGGTTGCGCGTCGACGCAGCCGCTCTTGGAGGTCGGAAACATCATGGCGTCCGGTTCGAATCTTGGGATCGTTAAACAACGACTGGCCGCTGCCCGACGCATCACCGTGCTCACCGGCGCCGGTATCTCGGCCGACAGCGGCGTGCCGACGTTTCGCGGAGCGGACGGCTTATGGCGAAATTATCGAGTGGAAGATCTCGCCACACCCGAAGCTTTCCAGCGGGACCCGCGCCTCGTGTGGGAGTGGTACAACTGGCGGCGCGAGCTGATCGCCACAAAGCAGCCGAATGAGGCTCACAAAGCTATCGCCAAACTGGAGCGCCGCTGTCCGGACTTTTGGCTGATTACGCAAAATGTGGACGGGCTCCATCGAGACGCCGGCTCACAGAAAGTCTCGGAGATTCACGGCAACATCTGGAAAATTCGCTGCACCGGCTGTGGCGTGGTGGAAGACAACCGCGATGTGCCGGTTCCCCTCCTCCCGTCCTGTCCCCGTTGCGAAGCGCTGCTCCGGCCTCATATCGTCTGGTTCGGAGAATCCTTATGTACAGTCGATCTGGACTCCTGCTCCAGAGCACTCCAACACTGCGACGTCTTGCTCGTCATCGGCACATCCGGCGTCGTCTATCCGGCCGCGGGGTTCGCATCCGTTGCCAAAGAAGCCGGTGCATTCGTCGCTGAGATCAATCCGGATTCCACACCACAATCATCATTGGTTGATGTGTCACTGCAAGGGCGCGCGAAGGACCTCGTGCCGTTACTGTTCGATCCGATCTAGAAGTGGGAACAGCTCCTCCAAGCTCTTTATGGTTCGAACGCCCGATTCCTGCTGTTTTCCCTCTCGGTCTAACAGGACGGCGTGAAGCCCGGCCTTCGTCGCTCCTTCCACGTCGTCTCGCAGGCTATCCCCGATATGCATGGCTTCTTCCGGATCGACGGCATGCTTCTCCAGCGCGACCTGAAAGATCCGAGGCGCTGGTTTTGCCGCTTGCGTCAAACTTGAGATCGTCATCGTATCGAATACATCGGCGATCCCGAGTCCCCGCATCACGGCAAACAGGCGGGAATCGAAATTCGAGATGATACCGAGCTCCAAATTCCGCGCTTTAAGCCGAGTCAAGGTGGAAGCTGTTTCAGGAAACAAGCGCCATGTTCGATGGTCTTCAAACACACGAAACACCTGATCGAAGAACTCGTCGAATCGCTCGAACATGCCCACACGATAGAAGACATGATGAACGATATCGAACCACCACAGCCGTTCGCTTTGCTTGATTCGTGCCGGTTCACCCGCGGCAAAGACCGGCGGCGAGGCTTCGCGAAACGCTCTGCTGAACGCTTGTTTGATGGCTTCCAACGAATCCGGTTTCTGTGGAAAGCCGAATTCAACTGCCTGTCGAAGATAAATCTCAGCGACCGACCCATGCACGTGAAAGAGGGTATCGGCTGCATCGAAAAACACCACTCGGATCGATGATCCCATGATGGTTTCCCCTGTCGTATTCCGGCAACCGCGCGTGCCGAAATACATCGTGAATCCAATCACCTATCGATGGTTTTCTTGACAAAGAATACCCCCCTTGCTAGCTTCGAAGAAACCAAAAAGTTGGGAGAGTTTTTATGGCTTTGCCGATCTTTGTCGTGGACAGTAGCCCCGCAGTGAGGCGGCTGGTGGAACAGATCTCAACTCCGGAAGGGTTCGAGGTTGTCGGATTTCAAGACGGACCCGCCGCCCTCGAGGCCGCTCGACGGAGTTCGCCATCACTAATTATCGCTGACTACCATCTCGACAACATGACATTTTCAGGGTTTTGCAAGGAGATCAACAAGCTGGACAACCTGACGGAGACTTATCTTATTTCGTTGGTGAATCCGGCTGATCGTCCGGACGAAAATCACCTCCGCACATTGGGTGTCAAAGCTTTCCTGAAGAAACCGTTTCAATCTGAGGATTTGCTCGGCGTGCTGAAGTCTCTTCAGCAGAACCAGGCTGCTGCTTCGAACGGCAAGAACCTGAAACGGCGCGTCTGGCCGCCGAGTTCGACTTCAACCGACTCCGATGATGAGGCGATCGGTTCGTCGGCAAGTGGTGACGGCGAAGAGGAGCTTATGGACGAGCCAAGCAGCGCACCTGGGACATCAGTGACGCCCCCGGCCACCCCTGCTGCTCCAGAAGATGCCATGAAGGGGCTCTTCGACCAACTCTTGCAATCGATGAATACACGAAGCCAGCAGAGTCTCGCCCGACTGCTTCCTCACGTGGTCGATGAGAAATTGAGGACCCATGTCCAACCAGCCGTTCAGAAGGAACTGCAAGCACAACTCGGAAGCATCCTTTCTCACGAATATCTCGCAACGATCATTCACCCCCTGATCTCTCAGGCATTGCCAGCCCTTATTAGAAAAGAACTCGAGGTCAGTGAGCCCCTTATCCGGCAAACCTTGTGCGATCTGAGCAAAGCTGCCCTCGGAGAGAGCGTCGATCGATTGGTCAAGGATCAGGTCGAATCCGGCATTCATCGATACTTACCCGCCGCGGTGCGGGAACAGCTGGGATCGGTCGAGGAGTTGGTCAAAGATGAGCTTCAACGTGCGGTACTGAAACAGGCCCCGCTATTAACGGATGACTTGGTGAGAGCGACTGTTGGACAAACCGTCGAACAGGCCGTTCAGCGAATCGTGCCTGATATCGCCGAGGAGCATATCAAGGCCGAACTCAAACGTCTGATCGAAACTGAAGAAGCATCACATCCTCCTCAGACCTAACTTTTCTTGCCCCGCTTCCCTCGTCGAGCTTTGGCCAGAGCTTTCACTCGTTTGACATTCTTTCGGTGTTTCTTCCGCGTTTTCCGATCCTTCTCACGACCTCGTGCCATAGTCCTCCTGCTGCAATGTGTCTAATGATCTGCTTGTGGGCGACTGTATAGCACATGCCTCAGAAGGCCACAAGCAGAGACTGATGCCATTTTCCGAACAACGTAGACATGCTAAGATGCCGACCTCACTTTGGGAATTAATTCAATGGCTCCATTCCAACTCGAAAAAGCCTACGATCCGAAAGCCGTCGAAACTCGATGGTCGCGTGAATGGATTGCGCGCGGATACTTCCACGCTTCACCGGATCAACCAGGCCAACCATATTGTATCGTCATCCCTCCGCCGAACGTCACGGGATCGCTTCATGTCGGCCATGCGCTTAATCATTCGCTCCAAGATATTCTGATCCGGTGGCGGCGCATGCAGGGACGGAATACCCTCTGGCTCCCCGGAACCGACCA
>NZ_JBLYIG010000507.1:0-4536 GCF_049222245.1 Nitrospira sp. BLG_2
GTTCAGCATGTGCCGGGACAGGAACGCGCACCGGTTTCGTGGGCGAAAGCAGTGCGCTTGCCCAACTTGGGTTGGTCATCCTGCCGAAAGAAGAGTGGTAGAAAAGAAGAACGAACTACGAACGTATAGTCAGAAACGTTATGGAGGGCACAATGGGAGTGAAGTCATTCCAAAAAGAGCGACCGGGATTTCTCTTGCACGTGATCGAGCGGCACGGAAATCTGACTGCAGGATTGTTCATCTTGCGGAACGATGCTTTGATCACTTTCAGATCCACGGGCCACTTGGCTGAATTCGCGTGGATCCTACAGAAAAAAGCCCACGCCCCAGCGACAGAAAGCGCACGAAGCGAACACTTCGATATCTTCCATATCAAGGAGCGGCGTAAGTACTTGATCGAGTGTTTTGTGCGAGCAAGTTTCCAGGTCACTGTGCTCGAAGACGAGTTCGCTCATCTCTGCCATCTGTTCGATGACTTGTGTGAAGCAGTACGGCTCGTTTGGTGTCCGCCAGCATCTGTAGAGTTGGGTTGAGGGGAGCGACACTGATGGGAATTTCGGTGTCACGATTGGCGATCATCACTGCTCTTGCACAGCAGGTAATAGCTGTCATTGCGATGAAGGTGTCTTTTGTGTACTTGCCGGAATGGTCTCGCGAGAAGATTCTTGTGCTTCTCGCGAGACTTCCAGCACTCACGGACCTCTCCGATCCCTCAAATTCAATCCGTGCGCAAATGCTCATTCCGCCCGACCTGGCGTTGGCATTTCAGGATGGTTGGATTCTTCTCTGGTTCTCGTTCTGCAATCTCTCCGCTTTCTGTGTTGCGTTGTGCTTTCACCGGCTTTGGTCTTTTCAACCGGACACACTCGATTGGATTGTGGGCGCTGGTGCCTTTGTCGTCTCTCCCATTCCTGCCGTGATTTGGGGCGGAACCTGGCATGGACTCGTTTCCGGCTACGCGATCATTCTTGCAGGCCAAAGCCTAGGGTGGTGGTGCTGGTCCGGCACACAGGTCCCTGACGGGCGACTCTCAGACGTGCGGACAGTGTGGAGCCCAAGCGAAAAGCAGAAGTCCTTTGATCCGCATCGATTCATGATTATGAGACGCGGAGTCTTTCTGGGTTTGGATGAGCTGGGAAAGCCCACTTATCTTACGGTCCAGCAAGCGAGGCAACATGGCCAGGTGATTGGTCAAACTCGGAGCGGGAAGAATGTCGCCGTCGCCACGTTGCTTGCTCAATTTGTGCAGGTGGGAGAATGCGTCATTATCATCGACCCCAAAAACGACTTTTTCATGCCCACTGTCATGGCGGCGACAGCTGAGCGTGTCGGGATGCCTTTCACATTCCTGGACCTTCGGCCTGATCAGCCGCCCCAGTTGAATCTGCTCGCAGGCTGTGCACCTCAGGACATCGAAGAGATGTTGATCCAGGTCTTTGATTTGATCGAGCGGGGGGATAACGCGGATGTTTATCGAATTGAAGATCGTGCAGCAGCACGATTGGTTGCTGCATCCGGAGCGCGATCATTTCCAGAGTTATTTGAGAAGGCTTCTCAGATCCTTGATTTGAGCAAAACTCGGAGGTTCTTCGAGGCACTCAAGGAACTCGCGTCATTGCCCGCCATACAGACAACAGCGGGGATTGATTTGACTCAAGTCGTAGGTCGGCCAGGGATTGTATACGTCGTAGGTAGCACACGCCATGAACCGACGATCAGGTTGCAGAAAATGGTTCTCCTTCGAGTGCTTCAAATTATCGACAAGAAGGGGCAAGAGACGGAGGGAGGCTGGACCGCGCTATTCATGGACGAGTTTAAATATCTGCTATCTCCTGCCGCGCTCCAAGCGTGCGGGGTTATTGCCGATCGCCGCTGCCATCTCTTGTTGGCTCATCAAAGCCTCGGCGACTTGCGAGATACATCGTTGCCAGCACCGGCAGTGGAAGGAGCCGTCCTAGTTAACTGTGGGCTAAAGCTATTCTTTCGGACGAATGATCCCAATACGGCGACATGGGAGGCCCGCCTTAGTGGAACGGTTCCCATATACACGGAACTCGCGCAAAAGAAGATCTTCAAATTCGCCAAAGCGGAGGGGAGCTGGCGAGAGTCGATGCGCCCATTGTTTGATGAGAACGTGCTCCAATCTCTGCCGCCACTTCATGCGATTCTTGTGGGGGCCGGTGTGCCGAAGAAGATCAGAGTTGGTTACCTTCCGATTGGTGAACGACCGAATCCCGTTCCCGCTCCTATGCAAACACTCAAGTGTGCGGAGTTGATTTGATGAATAAACTCGCTTGTCTCATACCTGCGTCTGAGCGAAAAGTGCGGCAGCTTGAGAAGCGACAGCGACTGCTTCGTTTCTTACGGGGGGAGTTGTGGAGCACTGCGGAACTTCTTGGCCAAGTCCTCGGATTACAATCGCGACAGGCTGTTTGGAAATCTCTGCGTCAGTTCGAGGCCGAACAGATCATACGCCGCCACGAATACTCGGTTTTGGGGGGCAGTTTACTGATTTGGGGAATCACCGCCCATGGTCAGGCACTGGCCTTCAATCCTAAATCTGAGACGGTAAGAAGACACTATTTCGAGCCTTCGAAGGTCTCCGAATTTACTCTCCGTCATACTCTCGACATACAACGATTACGCCTTGCCGCAGAATTGGCTGGTTGGTCGGACTGGCAGAATGGCGAGTCGCTGGGAGCAGTGGGCAAAGGGCTCAAACGGCCTGATGCCATTGCGATCGATCCCGCAGGGATGAAAACCGCCATCGAGTGCGAGCGCACTCTGAAAACCGTCAAACGATATGAGGCGGTTCTGTCTGCTTACCTGCAGAGCCTCAAGCGCGATGAATATTCTCGTGTGGTATGGGTTTGTCCTACAGCTGACATCTCATTAAGGCTTCGTGCCATTATCTGCGGGATCGAGAGCGTAACCGTGGCCGGTCAGCGAGTTCGCATTGACCCACAGCGGCATCATTTGAATCTCCGCTTTGAAGATTACGAGACATTTGCAAAATCTGGGAATGCGCTCGCAGGCGCCGGGAAATCCGTGGTCCTCGGTGAATAGTGCCAATCCTGCTGTTCTGTTGCGAAGACCTGGGTCAAACAACCCTTCTGGGGGACGTCCACTCACAGCGTGGTTTTTTGTCACGCAGTGCGTAGACCTCCCCCAGACCCCCTGCAACCCAGCGCCGGCTCACGCCCGCGCTAATCGCCACTGAGGAGATGCTCTTCAAAAGGAATCGTGAAAAGGAGTGACTTTATGCTGATTTAGAAGGTTGACAAATGTTGATAAAATTGTATAATTTGTCAACCACGCCTCCTGCTTATCTATGTCTAACTCAACTAACATCGCTCAGCGGCTGAAGCGGCTACGAATGTCACGAGGCCTTTCGCTGGATGCGCTTGTTGCGTCCATGGGCCATGTTGTAACAAAGCAGGCGCTTTCAAAATATGAGTGTGCGACGGCTAGCCCATCGCCAATTGTTCTGAACAAGCTTGCCGATACCTTTAAGGTTAAGGCGTCCTATTTTCTGAGAGAGCCTCAAGTCATTGTTAAGTTCATCGGCTATAGAAAGGCTTCGACTTTACCCAAGAAAGATCAGGGAAGAATTGAGAGCCTTGTGACGGAGGTCTTGGAGGATAGAGTGAGTCTTCAGGTCATGACAGGCTGGCCGAACGGGAATCATTTGCCGATCCACGCACATCGTATTTCAAAGATAGAAGATACTGAGCGGGCTGCTGAAGAATTGCGTACGAATTGGAAACTTGGGCAGGATCAAATTTCAAGCATGGTTGGTATGCTCGAAGATCATCACATTCATGTCATCGAGATTGATGCCATCGACAAGTTTGATGGCATTTGCGCGGTGGCTGTTGATGAAGCCACCCAGACTCAAGCAGCAGGCCTCGTCACGTCCAAAGGCGTGTCTGGAGAGCGGCAGCGACTGAGCCTTGCGCATGAATTAGGCCATCTTGTCTTGAAGATAGGGCATAACATTGATGAGGAAAAGGCGGCATTCCGGTTTGGAGCAGCCTTCCTTGCTCCCGCACAAGTGGTCTATCGTGAGATTGGTACTAAGCGGGACACCATTCTTAGTGAAGAACTGCTGCTTTTTAAGAAGCGCTTTGGAATGAGCGTGCAAGCTCTTGTTCGACGACTGTTCGATTTGGACATCATCTCAGAGGGGTACTACCGGCATTGGATGATGCTCATAAACCGTTTGAAATGGAAACGGAAAGAGCCGGGTGAATTGGAACCTGAACAATCACAATGGCTTCGGCAAACAGCGCTTCGAGCCTATGCAGAGGGACTAATTAGCCGTGAAGAAGTGGAAAGGTTGCTTGGTGAGTCTCTTGATGTCGAGGAGCCGCTCACTCTTATTGAACGACGAGCCTTCATGAAGTTGCCGCTTGAAGAGCGCAGACGGATTTTGTCTGAGCAAGCAGAAAAACTGAAGTCACACTATTCGGAGGGCGCAGACAGAAGCGATCTCCAGAGTGGGGACTTCGTTGAGTACTAACCCGCCATCGCCTA
>NZ_JBLYIG010000508.1:0-6858 GCF_049222245.1 Nitrospira sp. BLG_2
TTCCCACAGAAGGAACATCGCAAGTGTCGGTCCATCTTTTCCTGCTTGGCCATGTACCCTCCTGCGTTACTTGCCTTTGCCCCCGTCACCAGATTCCACTGCTTTCATAAACTTAGGAGGGCGTGTAATGACCTCGTCAATGAGGCCGTACCGCTTCGCTTCCTCGCCGGACATGAAGTAGTCCCGTTCCGTATCGTGCGCAATTTTTTCGATTGGCTGCCCCGTGTGTTTGGCCATGATTTCATTAAGGCGTTCGCGAATCTTGAGAATTTCTCTAGCGTGGATGTCTATTTCTGTCGCCTGTCCTTGGAATCCACCCAACGGTTGGTGGATCATCACGCGGGCATTGGGCAGGGCAAACCGCTTGCCTTTTGTTCCGGCGGTCAATAGGAGCGCTCCCATACTGGCGGCCTGGCCAAGGCAAATGGTGTTGATTGGGGGCTTTACATATTGCATGGTATCGTAGATGCCCAATCCGGCCGTGACACTGCCTCCCGGCGAATTGACGTAAAGATTAATATCTTTCTCTGGATCTTCCGCCTCAAGAAAGAGAAGCTGCGCAATCACCAAGTTGGCAAAAACATCGTCGATCGGAGCTCCTAGGAAAATGATGCGATCTTTGAGAAGGCGTGAGTAGATATCATAGGCTCGTTCGCCTCTATTGGTTTGTTCGACTACGATCGGAACCAACATAGCTGCTCAATCCTTTCCTGGAACTTCGGGCGGCTACAATTCATATGTAATAATCGCCGCGCCTATCCCTGAATGACCGCCTGACGATAGACGAGATCCAGCGCCTTGTCGGCCAAGATTCTTGCTCGTAATTCCTCAACGGAGTCCTGACCACCTGCCTGGATCATTTTTACGAGATCGGCCATTGGCACCCTGAGCTCCGTGGCTAATCTAGTCACTTCATTATTCAGATCGTCTTGGCTCACTGACAATCCTTCTTTCTCAGCGATGGCTTCAAGAATCAATCCCGCTTTCACGCGACGAGTGGCTTCTTCACGGTGCTCTTCGCGAATCCTCTTCACTTCTTCCGCATCAGGCGTGGGAAGGGAATCGGTGACTCTGCCACGCTGTCGAGCTTGCAATTTCTGCCGCACAATCGTACTGAGCTCTCGTTCTAGGAGTGTGTCAGGGAGATCGAAATGGTGGGTGTCGATGAGGCGTTTAAGGAGGGCATCCTTGTAGGATTCCTCGATATCCTTCTTGAGCGCCTTTTCTATCTGGCCATGCACTTTTTCCCTTAATTCATGGAGCGACGCGTATGGTCCGCAATCCTTGGCGAACTCATCATCAAGGGCGGGAAGCTTCTTCTGCTTGGCTCCCCTTATGATTAGGCGGAACCGGACGGTTTTTCCCGCGACTCGCTGGTCCGGATGACTCACTGGATAGGTCTGAGGGATTTCTATACTATCCCCTGCCGATCTTCCGATCAGATGGGAGTCGATTTCGATTCCAAGCAATGCAGATTTCGATCCCACCTTATGAAGCTGACCTTCCTTCTTCGTACCTTCAAGAGCAGCACCCTCCAGAAATCCTTCGAGATCTACGATGGCATAATCCCCTTCGGATAAAACCGTTCCGGTTTCAGCTTCATCCAGCTGAGCGTGTTGTTCACGCAATACCTCAAGGGCGCGATCTACCTGCTCTTCCGCAACAGTGCGCTTGTCCGCCTGGAGGGACATAGGATTGGGGGACTTGTAGTCGCGAAGTTCGATCGTAGGTTTGATTTCGACTGTTGCTGTAAAAGTAAACGGAGAATCTTTTTTAATTTTGACCCGATCCAAAGGGGGAATGTCCACCACTACTGGGCTGATCCCGGCCTGTTTGATGGCTCGATCATAGAAGTCTGGCACGAGTTTTCGAATGACATCTTCTTCGACGGTTTTGGCATAACGCTTTTCCAGTACAGCTAAAGGAGCTTTTCCTGGTCGAAATCCTGGAATCTGAACTTGGCGGTTGAGCTCCAAATACGCGCGTGAAAATTGTTGCGTCACCTCATCGGCCGGCACCTCGATTTTTAAGGCGCGTTTCATCGGTCCTAACTCGGTCACTTCCATTTTCATCGCCGCGTCGGACTCCTTCCAAGGGAGATCGTACTCTGGTGGTGCGAGAGGGGGGACTTGAACCCCCACGGTTGCCCACGAGATCCTAAGTCTCGCGCGTCTGCCAGTTCCGCCACTCTCGCATGGTTGTTGAGGATGCCACGGAGTTGTCACCTTACTTAACTTATAAAGTAGAGTGACTGAGACTGCAAAAACACGCGATGTCGTATAGCGTTGTACCGTTGGACATCTGTAATGTCAACCCATACGGCCGAGGGTGATTACTGGTCACATGACAACACATCGTTGACAGCCGAACGGACAAGACATCGCTGACAGTTGGCCGAGACCGGCAAAACGGATAGAACGATCCTCCAGGCCATTAGGAGGGTCACCATAATGAGTCAAAAAAAGTGCGGCGCTGATCGAGGACCGCAAGCGATGCGTAGGCTGGTGGTTGCAACAGCGGTCGATCAGTTGGATTGCGCGCCGTCTGCGACGCAGTCGGGAGTGGGTGTACAAATGGATCTGGCGGTATCGTCAGGGAGAGCCGACGTGGTTTCTGGAGCGCTCTCGACGACCACACCAGATGGCCCGGCGTGTGTCGGCCACATTCGAGCAGGCGGTCATCCGCACCCATGCTCGGCTCACCAGTCCACGCAATCCGCTGGGGTTGTACGGCGCGGAAGCCATCGCGCAGGAGTTGGCCGACGCGGGAGTCCGCCCCGTCCACAGTATCCGCGCGATTCCCCGCATTTTGGCCCGACGCAAGTTGGTGACCCGCCCACGCCGCGACCGGTCTCGGCGCGGCCCCAACTGCCCACGCCTCCGGCTCGCCGCCTGAACGATGTGCACCAACTCGACTTCATTGTCGGGCATTGCCTGGCGGCTCGGCGGCCCGTCGTCATCGTGAACCGCAAAGACATGGCCACAGGGCTGGTCGGCGGGACCGAGGCACCCGAACGACGGGTCTAGCGTGTGCGGGCGTTTCTGACGCGGGACTGGCACCGTCATGGCCGTCCTCGGTTCCTCCAATGGACAACGACATGAGCTTGACGGGAGGCCGGTTCCATCCTCGCAGTCTGGGGTACCTGATCCGATTCTGCTTGGCCTGTCGAGTCATCCCGGTCTTTACGCCCGAGCGGCAGCCCGCCGCCAACGCTCAGGTCGAACGCTACAACGGCCTCTGGCAGGAGAATGTCTGGCAGCGGTATCGCTTCCGCACCCTGCGACACCTGCGGGTCCGTTCGCATGCCTTTCAGGTTGCCTACAATACGTATCTCACACGCCGGCTGATTCGGCAGGGGCACCCCACACGATTGAACGGTCTTCGGCGCCCGTGGCCCGTGCCCTTCCATGCGCCCACCCCGCTGCCACTCTCTCGCGGGCAAATCTGGGTGATCAGGAGAGTCGATGAAGAGGGCCACATCCAGGTGCTCAACGAAACGATTCAGCTCCCCCGACGCTATACCCATGCGTATGTCCGCGTGGTTATTCGGACCGGCCCGCAGACGCTGTCGGTGTACTGGATCGCATCCCAACACGTGCGCCTCAAACGGATTGTGCATCGAGCCTATCGTCTCCGTGAACAGGCCCGCACGCCGCTCCTCTGAAGTCCTGCGTCGCCTGGTGATTGCGGCACGAGGTCTGGAGGAGCAACGAGGTCCTGTCAGCGATGTGTTGTCGCGCATAACACCCAATTCATGTGTCAGCGATGTGTTGACACTTGTCGATTACTTTCTAGTAAAACGGGTCCAGACTGTTCGCTGATCTCGCCCATCCCCGTTGCTCTCGAAAACCTTCACCCATACGTTCGCTGTGGTACACCTCAATATGACTTTCTTGATTAGGAGGAATCGTCCTCCGCCAAGCTTAAACAATAATATTACAGTGGAACCGTCACCTTGCCGGTCATGAACACGCATGCTAAGATGTCTCCCCTTTGCACTTCTCAATGCGGAGAGGTGCGAGAGTGGACGAATCGACATGCTTGGAAAGCATGCGTCCCGGTAACGGGACCGTGGGTTCGAATCCCACCCTCTCCGCCACACCGCGTTTTGTGTGTACCGCCGGCTCTTTATCGCCGTATCGGAATTTCTGCGGGCGGATGGATACCTCAAGTGTGGACGTGTTGGAGGGCCTAGATCGAGAATAGGGGCTGGGCCCTGTGCAATAGAACCCTGTGAACCCCGCCAGGTCCGGAAGGAAGCAACGGTAAGCAGTCCGTTCTGTGTGCCGCAGGATCACCTGGCCCCACTCTGGGCGTGAGACGTAAAACGTGAGGCGTAAGGCGACAACGTCTTCTTCGACTTCGTATCATCTTGCTTTACACACGCATACGTGTCACCCCTTCACCCCTAACGGTTCTTTATGGATTATCAAGTCTCCGCGCGTAAATATCGGCCCGGAACGTTTGCCGATGTAATCGGGCAGCCCCATGTCGTCCAAACGTTAATGAACGCGGTCTCGACGAAGCGGATCGCGCATGCGTATCTATTTTCAGGCACGCGAGGCGTGGGAAAAACGACCGTGGCGCGAATCCTCGCGAAGGCGCTCAACTGCGAGCAGGGACCAACCAGTCATCCCTGCGACACCTGCGACAACTGCCGCGAGATTGCACAAGGGAACTCGGTCGATGTCATAGAAATTGATGGCGCATCCAACACCAGCGTGGACGATGTGCGAGAGATCCGCGAGAACGTGAAGTTCACACCGTTTCGCGGTCAGTTTCGAGTCTACATTATCGATGAAGTCCACATGCTCTCAAATTCGGCATTTAATGCCCTGTTGAAGACCCTCGAAGAACCACCCGCCCATGTGGTTTTCATCTTTGCGACAACGGAGATTCACAAAATTCCCGCGACGATCCTCTCGCGATGCCAGCATTACAACTTTCGCCGGATTGCCAGAACCGAAATCATTGAACGACTTCGGCATGTGGCAGCGCAAGATCAGTTGAGGCTCGAGGAACGGAGCTTCGTGGCCTTGGCTCGCGCCAGTGAAGGGAGTATGCGGGATGCCTTGAGCTTGCTCGATCAGGCCATTGCATATGGCGGCAAGGCCATCAGCCACGCAGATCTCGAACTGCTGTTGGGAGCAGTACCCCAGGAACTGGTACAAGAATTCATTAGAGCGATTATGACCCAAGACAGCCCCGCTGCCCTTGGCAGCCTGGCCAATCTCCTGGACCGGGGGCATGATTTGCGGGCGTTCTGCGCGGAAGTCGTGGAACACATCCGCAATTTGCTCGTAGCGGCAGTCGTTCCCGGTACGGCAGAACTGCGTAGCTTGATTGAAACCTCGGAAGACGATTTGAACCAGCTGTCAATGAATGCCAAGACGCTGACTCCGGAACAGCTTCAGGAGCTGTTGGCCATCTTCATCCAAGCGGAAGATTCTTTACGATTTAGCAGCCACCCTCGTTTTGTGATGGAGACGGGGGCGGTGCGAGCCACACGATTGCTGCGCCGACGAGAAGGCACAGGGCCTCTCTCGGTACAAACAGCATTGTCTCCCAGCCAGAAACCTCCTGCTGAACCGGAAGGACGCAAGAGTGGGTCATTAACTCCTCCGGTCTTGGGCCAGGACGTACCCGTTGCATCAAGACCTACCCCTAAACCTACTCACATCTCCAGGGAGGAAACGGATGAAAGACCATCGATCGCACCTGGACCATCTCACAATCCACCGACGAATGTGGCGTCAGCCACCATGCCTCCCATAGCCGTTGGCCCACAACCGACGTTGCAGTGGGAGTTGGTTCAAGAAGAAGTTGCGGCTTCATTCCCCAATATCGCGCCATTTCTCGAAGCCGGCAGGTTTGTTGGGATCGAGGGTGACTTTATCAGCATCGGGTTCGCCAAGCAGGCAACCGTAGCCAGGGCTAGATTAGAGAAGGAAGAGAACCTTCTAGTATTATCAAAGTTGTGCGAACGTCAATTGGGGTATCCCATACGTGTCCGCATCATCGAGTTGACGGAGACTCATCCACCTGGACCTACCATGGCCCAAATACGAGCGGCCAAGGAACAAGAACAACGGCTGGTGTTGTTCGAACGCGCAAAAGCGAATCCAACGGTGAAGCAGGCCCTCGAAATATTCGGTGCCGAATTGGCCGAGGTTCGTACTCTAACCCAGCAGGAGGCAAGCGAATGAAAAATCCTTTCGGCAACATGAACAACATCCTCAAGCAAGCTCAGGCTATGCAGGAGCAAATGGCTAAGATTCAGGAACAAGCCGCGTCCAAAACCGCCAATGGGACGGCGGGTGGTGGGATCGTCACGGTCACGGCGAACGGGGCGATGCAGATCGTCAGCGTGGTGATTGATCCTGAAGTCGTCAAGAGCGGCGATGTGGATATGCTCCAGGATTTGGTGGTGGCTGCGACGAACGAAGCGCTCCGCAAAGCCAAGGAATTGATGGAAGGTGCAATGACAGCGTTGACCGGCGGAATGAAGATTCCGGGTCTGTTTTAGCGATGGCCGTCGATCAACAGGGCCTACTGGCGAAATTGATCAAGGAACTGGTCCGTCTCCCCGGAATCGGTCATAAAAGCGCCCAGCGGTTGGCCTTTCATCTCATGAAGGCCGAGCGCGAAGATGCCTTGCGGCTGGCGGATGCCATTCATGCGGTGAAGGACGGGTTGGCGTTTTGCAGACAATGTCGTAATATCGCCGAAGCGGACTTGTGCGAGTTTTGTCTCGACCCGAAACGCGATCGGGCCAAGATTTTCGTCGTTGAAGAACCAAGTACGCTGTATGCCGTCGAACGGGCAGGCGCCTATCGCGGACTTTATCACGTTCTATTG
>NZ_JBLYIG010000509.1:0-1641 GCF_049222245.1 Nitrospira sp. BLG_2
ACTCCATCCCTCCTGTTGCAGTTGCAGGAAATCGGCACAGGCAAGATCCTCGACCTTTTTCTCGAACATGCACAACGTCCGGCGGCCCATTTGACCCTTGAAGAAAAGGCCTTTCTCGTGCGTCATTTCTTTTCAGCCAACTGGGCGACCATGGTGCGGCCGCATCAACGATACCATGAGTTGCTGGTGAAACGGGGACTGAACGTACCGGGGCATGATCTCCATCGCGTCGCCCGTCAGTTTTCCACTCAGGATTGTTTGGACTTACAGGTATGGCACAATCTTGCCTGGTTTGGATACGGCACCGTTCAACAATATCCTCGCCTGGCGGCGCTGCGCCAGAAAAATCGCGGCTTCACCGAGGACGACAAACATGAAGTGCTGGAACTACAACGGATGGCCGTCCGAGAAATCATTCCCCTGTACCGACGCCTCATGGAATGTGGCCAAATCGAACTGACTACGACTCCTTTCTATCATCCGATTCTGCCGCTGGTCATCGATACCGATATCAACCGGCGGGCGAGGCCGGATCTTCCCTTGCCCGCTCGTTTTCATGCTCCTGATGATGCCGCAACCCAGCTTCAACAAGCCGTCGATTTTCATCATCACACGTTCGGCCGTCCTCCGATGGGCTTGTGGCCGTCAGAAGGGTCTGTTTGTCCCGAGATGCTTCCTCTTATCCATCAGGCCGGACTGCGCTGGTTTGCCACGGACGAAGGCATCCTCGCGCGCTCTCTGGGAATGTGTGACCGTCCATGGCACCGACAGTCCGCGCTCTATCAACCCTATCGCATCGGTGAAGCCGAGGGTTGCTTGGCCGTCCTGTTCCGGGACCGCGAGATCTCCGACGCGTTTGGATTCGTCTACCACAAGACGACGCCCGAATCCGCAGCCGAGGATGTCCTGCGACGTGTGCGTGACATCGTTCACGCTGCCCCACAAGATAAGCTCCTCATCGCCATCATTTTGGACGGCGAAAACCCATGGGAACATTATCACGACGGTGGTGAACAGTTTCTTTCTCTGCTATACAAGACCTTCACGAACCACGAACTGGATCAAGGACAGTTCGTGGTCCACGCGTCGACTATTTCAGATGCGATTACCTCCGTTCAGCCCACACAGCAGCTGCCCTGTCTCCATTCAGGCTCCTGGATCAATTCCGACTATAAGATTTGGATCGGGCACCAGGAAGACAATCGCGGATGGGATCTTCTCGGCCATACCCGCACACAGCTTATGAATCTCTCGCCGAGTCTTCCGTCCGATCGCAAGCGGGCTGCCTGGCAAGAACTGTACGCTGCGGAAGGCAGCGACTGGTTCTGGTGGTACGGTGACGATTTCGATACCGATTTCAAACCGGAATTCGACCGGCTCTTTCGTACCCATCTCCGCAATGTCTGGACACATATGGGCATTCCAGCTCCCGACCAACTGAACCATCCGATCTGCATCAGGACCATAGCCTCGGAGTCCGATTCTGTCCAACAACCGCTCGCCCTGTTGAACCCCACAATCGACGGCATGGTGACTGACTTTTTCGAATGGCGCGGCGCTGGAAGCATTAATACCAAGCCACCGCTTGGCGCCATGTGGAAAGCGGATGGACTCTTCACGGCGATCCGATTCGGCTGGAAC
>NZ_JBLYIG010000510.1:0-1926 GCF_049222245.1 Nitrospira sp. BLG_2
CCCTCACAATTCCCGTCTGGTAGTTTTGAACTCAACACTTAGGACCTACCGCTGAGGACTCAGCACTTGCGAAAGTGCGGAGGTGGCTTATGGCTGAATCCATCCGAGAGACGAACGTTCAGTATCCGAGTGGAAAACTGGTCACAATGCGGGCATTCGTGGCCGGTCCCGACACCAAAGGTAAACGACCCGCCGTCATCATAGTCCAGGAATGGTGGGGCCTTACGGAACACATAAAGGAGATTGCAAGGCGGTATGCACGAGAAGGCTACGTCGCAATCGCTCCGGACCTCTATTCGCGCCTCGGACATCCGCTCACGACCGATGCGGGAGAGGCCGGGAAGTTTATGAACTCCCTCAAACAAGAGGACGGACTTAATGATCTCACTGCGACGGTGGACTACCTCAAGTCGGTTCCCGAGGTGGACGCGACAAAGATCGGCGTCACGGGATTTTGCATGGGAGGGTCCTATGCGCTGATGTTGCCCTGCGTCAACCCGGCAATCAAAGCGGCAGTTCCGTTCTATGGTCAAGTACCTAATCCCGATACACCGATTCAGAATCTTGCCTGCCCGATGTTGTATCTCTATGGGGAGGACGATGGCTGGATTACGAAGGCCGATGTTCAGCGACTGGCAGCGGCGTTGAAGAAGTATGCGAAAGCCGGAGAAATCAAGACGTACCCGGGCGCTCCTCATGCATTTTTTCGAGACACCGATCCATCCGTGTATCGGCCGGACGCGGCTCAGGACGCGTGGGCCAGAGCCAAGGCCTTCTTTAAACAACATCTTGGTTAGCTCGTTGTTGAGAATGCAGGCGCAATACGAGATCAAAAGCGGAGGGCTTTTTCGATATCCTGTGGGAGAGGACGAAGTATGAAGCCGACATGGAGCGGCGTCCTTGTGGCGATCGCGCTCATTCCCGGCCTCGGCACCGCGGCTGATTTTCAGCTCGCCAGCCCGACCATCAAGAACAAGGGCGTCATCGGCAAAGCGCATGTCTTCAATGGATTCGGATGCAGTGGCGACAATGTATCCCCAGAATTGCGCTGGACCAATGTACCGACGGGTACCAAGAGTTTCGCGGTGACGGTGTATGATCCCGATGCTCCGACCGGCAGCGGCTGGTGGCACTGGGTCATCTTCAATATTCCTCCCGATATTACGACGCTCGTTGCCGATGCAGGAAAGCCGGACGGTCTCGGCGCTCCGCAACTGAGCACCCAAAGTATGACGGACTTTGGTCAGCCAGGATACGGTGGGCCTTGTCCTCCTCCGGGCCACAAGCCGCATCGCTACATCTTTACGGTGTTTGCGTTGAAAGTGGATCAATTGCCGTTGAAGGCTGAGGCCACCGGAGCGATGGTCGGGTACTATCTCAATCAGAATGCTCTGGCGAAGGCCTCATTTACCGGCTTGTACAGCCGCAAGTAACGACGAGTAGGAATCTCACACATGCCGCTTGATGCCGAGTTAGGAAAGAAAATGCTCCAGCTGATCACGTCACGTTACGATGATCGGCATTGGCGGAAGCAAATCGAGAAGATCCTCAGTCTGCCCCAGTCTGGTGTCGCCGATCCGATCCAACAGCAGATCTTTATGTATCTCAAGCATGGTTTGAAGGCCTATAAATCGCGCCGAGCCGATCCGGACTCTTGGATCATCGGAGGCTATGCCACGAAAGAAGTCATCAACCGGGCGAAATTCCAACCGAAGCTCGTCGGGTCATCTATTACGAAAGACGACGTGGCCTTTCTGGGGACCGACCCAGGGGACGATGTGACCCAGGCTTGGTGGGAAGAGATGCTGGTACAGTGGTTCGACGTACCGGAAGAAGAGAGACCTGCTGAGGAAGAAAGTGGCGAAGCCTCGGATCCAGATTCTTCCCCGACTATCAAATCGAAAGCTTAGCAGAACGTGCGAGTGC
>NZ_JBLYIG010000511.1:0-1835 GCF_049222245.1 Nitrospira sp. BLG_2
GGGGCTGATCCCGGAAATCCCACTCGCCATGTTTGTCACGCAGTGAAAAGTACCGCTCTTTTGCACGAGTCCCTTCTTCATCGGCGCGAATCCCGAGAATAATAGCTGTCCATTTGTGTTTGGTGATGGTTTGCTTCAGAGCGTCGATCTTCATGGCGGTGCAGCAGGTGACGCGTCCCTGCTGGGGACCCATGCCGGCTGCCAGCGCCTTGCTATTTTGCCCTACGACCAGATCAAGATGCCATTCCCGGCAGAGCCAATCGCGATACTCGATCAGCTCCGGCATCTCATATCCGGTATCGATATGAACCAACGGAAACGGCACATGTCCGAAGAACGCTTTTCTCGCGAGCCATAACAATACCGTTGAATCCTTGCCCATTGACCAGAGCATCGCCAGATCATCGAAGTGCTTGTAGGCCTCGCGTAGAATGTAGACGCTTTGATCTTCGAGCGCGCGGAGGTGTTTCATGGAATCCTTCTACTCATTCCGTGTTGAACGGACGCAGTCAGGCTTGGGGCTATCATCACGAACTTACATTCGAGGACCCATTCGAAGAGAATCATCGCTCATAGGAGGACCGCGATGTGATAGTCCATCCCGGCCCCTGAAAAAGGTGGCCGTTTTATGATCGTGATCCATAGGATGCTACTCTGTTATGCCTCTCTGTACCCTGCGATCGGCGCCTGCGATCCGCGGACGCATGAACCCCGCATGCCGGAGTTGGCATAGATTAATGCAATCGTCGGTCCCGAGATCTGGTGAGCGGATACGCGCCAACCGTTCATCTTCAACAAATTAAGGGGTTCAGGAGTGAATGGAGGTGGCGTGTGTCGGTGCACAGAGGTTGGTGTGGATGTGCGTCCGCGCTCGGTTACGGGTTTGACTTACGACGTCTGTCCAGCATCCACCGCGTGATGCCGAGATGCTTAGCGGCAAGGGACTTGTTTCCTTCGGAACGCCGTAAGACTTCGTTGATGATGCGGTCTTCGAGCTCAGACAAGGATTCGCCGAGACGGAATGCGATGTGGATCTGAGCGGGATCCGTTTTGTTTGTAGAAGGCAAAGTAGTATGGGTCAAATTGCCGACCAGTGGTAAAAAATCGCCTCGCATGTCAGAGGGGAAATGCATCGATTCAAGCGTATCGCCTGGGCAGAAAAGAACCGCCCGCTCTATAAGATTGCTGAGCTCCCGCACGTTGCCGGGAAAATGGTATCGCAACAGAACGGTGCGCGCGCTGTCTCCCAAATGACGAACCGGCTTTCTTAGTGAAAGAGCCAAGCGGGCTAAGAATTGCTCAGCGAGGGACATGATGTCATCCTGTCGCTCCCGCAGTGGGGGAATCATCAAGGTTACGACGTTCAGCCTGAAGTAAAGATCTTCTCGAAATTCACCTTTGGTGACCGCATCCTTCAGATTGCGGTTTGTTGCAGCCATAAAACGAACGTCCAACGGAATCGTGGTCGCCCCGCCCACCCGCCGGAATGCACGTTCTTCGATGACTCGAAGCAGTTTCGCTTGCAAAGGGAGTGGAAGATCTCCAATCTCATCGAACAGAACGGTTCCCCCCTCCGCCAGCTCCATCAGTCCGGTCTTGCGGCCTGACGCGCCGGTGAATGAGCCTTTCTCGTGCCCGAACAGTTCGCTTTCGAAGAGTTCTCGCGGAATCGACGGACAGTCGACTTCAATACAAGGCTTATGGGCGCTGGCGCCGTTATAGTGGATCACCCGCCCCATGTATTGTTTGCCGGTGCCAGTCTCGCCTTGGAGCAGCACGGTGACACGGTCGTTCTTGGCAAGTTCACGAATCTGATTCATGAAGGCTCGAGTGGC
>NZ_JBLYIG010000512.1:0-2495 GCF_049222245.1 Nitrospira sp. BLG_2
CCGCAACCCTCACCAGATATGTGAGCTACGCCATCATGGCTTTGAACGCCGGGGCGATATTTGGATACCTGGGCTTCGGTCCTCTCGCTGATCGATTCGGCAGACGAGCGGTATTCGCCTTCATGTGCCTTGGAAGTCTCATCATGTTGCCGGTCACCTACTTGACGCCATCGACTTATATCGGTGTTCTGATGCTCCTGCCGATCCTCGGGTTTTTCAATAACGGCATTTTCAGCGGATTTCCGATCTACCTTCCGGAGCTGTACCCCACACAGCTACGGGCGACCGGGGCCGGATTCTGTTTCAACGCGGGGCGCGTCTTGGCATCGGCCTCTCCTCTCCTGACCGGCTGGCTGGTCACGACGTTAGGCACATTCGGACGCGCAGCCAGCACGGTCGCGCTGATCTATCTGCTCGGACTTATTGTGCTTTTGTTCGCTCCGGAAACAAAAGGCCGTCGTTTGCCGGACTAGCGTATGGGCGGTCCTTGACTTTCCATTCCCACAGCTTATCTAAACGTCCATGAACACAAAACAGACTCCCAGAATGCTGACCCATGACGAGAGGAAAGCGGCGGAAGCGGCTTTTGGAGGCCGACCGTTCAATCCAACCTGGTCTGATTCCGCCAAACGAGTATATGAAGGCCTTATCCAAGCGCTTCCCGCTCTGCCGGATGAGACCGCTGTGACACATGATCAAAACCCGGCGAGTAATGAATCGCCCCCTGAAGCGGCTCCGGCGTTACCGACAGCGGAAGAGCCTAAACTCGAAAGCCCGACCCATTCGGACCAAGCGCTGGAAGTACGGGCCGACACCCCGGCCAATCAGCTGATCACGAATCGTCAACAGGCGATTCAAGCCGGATTTCTGATCGATGTGTCGACGGATGCGCAAAAACTCGGCCTGACCTTCCCCGTCACGGTGACGAAGCCGCTCTGGGAAGTCGGGATCGCGCCCGGTGAATCGATGTCGGATGAAGAAAAAGCCGAGCGATTGCGGGATGTGTTGATGGCGTTTCGGCTCCGCATTGCGAGTCAAGCGACACTCTCGCCGCTGATCGACTTTCCGGCGATGCTGGCCCTGCCGCCCGGCGGTGTGCCGCAGCCGGTGCCCTTGTTCGCCTTGATTCAACCGGACGAGCAGAATCGCGCGGCTGCCACTCTGCTGCTGCCCAATGAAGTCTCGGCGACAATCATTCCGATGAACTAACGATCTGTTTTCAACGCGGCAAGCCGCTTTACCAGATCCATCTCTTCCAATTCCGTCTTGACTTCTTCATTCAACCGCGCATCAAGCAATTGATCGAGAATCCTCTTGAATTGCGGGCCCGGCTTTAATCCCATTGCTTTCAAATCACTGCCCGTCAGAATCGGTCTCACATGCTGATAGGTCGTGAGGAACGCCGAGACATGCCGCTTGACGGTTTCTCCCTTGCTTTTGGCCATGAGGATCAACAGCGTTTCATCGGATAGTCCCGACAAGAGGTGGTACACGTCCGCCGGCTTGATCGGTCGTTTCGACGCAAGTCGACGAATGACATTGTGGCAGCCCACACGGGCCATCTTGAGTCTGCCCGCTTCCTGCTCGGAAAAGGGGAAGCGCTTGAATGCATCCTTCACGGCACGCTCCGGCAACATTTCGAGAAGTCCCATCATATAGACCAGCCAGACCTCCATCTTCCGATCTAAATATAACAATCGGTACCAATCGACGGCTTCTTCGAGCGCAGCCAACAATTTGTCCAACCGGTCCGACCAGCTCAGCTTCGGGTGAATGAACTTCAAGAGATTCAGCTCCGCCAATCGTTTGATCGCCTGTTTCGGTTTCCGCTCGCTCAGCAGCAGTTTCAGTTCTTCCAGCAGCCGGTGGCCGGATAACCGGCGAAACAAGTTCATCTTGACGGCGCCGGCGATCAACGCCGCCGTATCCTTACCCAAGCGAAACCCAAACCGGGACTCAAATCGGATCGCCCGAAATACGCGGGTCGGATCTTCAACAAAACTCAGCCCGTGCAAGACGCGAATGACCTTGTCATTCAGATCCCGTTGTCCACCGTAGAAATCGAACACGTCTCCGAAACCCTTTCCGTTCAACCGGACGGCGAGCGCGTTTATGGTGAAATCTCGACGATAGAGATCTTTCTTGATGGAACTTTGTTCCACTGTCGGCAGGGCGGTCGGATATTCGTAATATTCCGTTCTTGCGGTGGCCACATCAAGTCTGAAGCCGTCCCTCAACAACAGGATTGCCGTGCCGAATCGCTCATGTACCTTGACCCTTGCGCGCAGCGCTTCCCCGAGTTTTTGCGCGAAGGCAATTCCATCGCCTTCGACCACGAGATCCAAGTCCAGGTTCTCGATTCCCAACAATAGATCCCGCACGCAGCCGCCGACGACGAAAAGGGGGACCTCGCAGCGATCAGCCAGTTGACCGGCCTCTTCCAGCACCGTCACCAAGCGATGCGGCAAGCGACTGCGCAAGTGTCCCTTCACGTT
>NZ_JBLYIG010000513.1:0-4993 GCF_049222245.1 Nitrospira sp. BLG_2
GCTTGCTCGGCTCAACCGAAATCCACATTGCAGTTCGGAAGGTCGAATGCCCAATAGCCATAGATCCGGCCTGCCTAAATATCGGGCACGAAGGCATGCCGGTAGTGGCAGGTCCGGTTCCATGGGCGGCTTCAACATGCCGTTCATGGCTCACCGGTCAGGATACCAAGAATCGGGCGGGGACTGTTCCACCAGCCAGCGCAGCATCTTCTCAGACCGAACGAGGCCGATTAAGCAACGATTGTTCTTGCTCTCGACCACTGGAAGCCAGTCGATATCGTGCTTATTCATCAACTCACCGGCCATCAAGCTTGTATCATCCGGAGTCACCGCGACGGGATCGGCGCGCATGAACTCCCGCACCTTAGTGGATGGCTTCTTGCCTTGCGCAAAAGCTTCAAACAGTTCATTCCTGGTCACGATACCTTCCAAACGTCCCTTTTCATCTAAGACGCTCAGATATTCCACCGCAAGCCGGTCAAACATGCGAACGGTATCTTCAAAGGTATTCTCCAGAGAGAGATGGTGGTTCGGGGCCGCTTCCATAAACGCGGACAGAGGTTGACGTTGGAGAGCGGTCCATGCATGGCTCAAGCGTAGGTCCAATCTGGGTCGCCGCCACCTCAGCGCCTGAGCGACGAGATTGCGAAAAGGAGTGAGCGCTCCGGAAATTGTGGAGAAGACCTCCTTGCCCATCACGAGCACTTCAACCGCTGAGCGGGCGCGGACGCTCCCGATGCGGACCGTGCCGTCAAGAAGGGCAATTTCTCCGAAAAACTCTCCCGGCCCAAACACCGCCACCAGGTGCTGTTGCCCCGTGGGGCCACGCCGCAGGACTTCGACTTCGCCCTGTTCGATCGCGTAAAAACTCATCGCCGGCTCGCCTTCGACAAAGATGGAGTCACCGGACCGATAATGAGCCCGTGCGATCCGCTCCGTCTGATTGATTTTGGGATGGGTCAGGTCGCGCGGAAAGAACAATTCCCAGGTCCAGTCGAACGCGACTTTGAGCCGGCGGGACCAAGAGGGCGATTTCAGCAGGTACACGGTTCGCCACAGCCACCAGGCCGGAAACCCCGACAATCGGACACCCAAGATTTCACCCACCGCATTGCGCTCTCCGATGCCGCAGAGTTGACCCAGCGGTCTGTAGGAAAACGGTCTGGTGGATTGACCCTGCAGAACCCGAACGATGTTCTCCGCCGCTTGCCGCCCTTGCCGTTCTGCAAACTGGCCGGTCGTTGGTGAGATTTGGCCGTCATAGGCATTGACGACAAGAGCACAGTCGCCGACCGCCCACAGGTTCGACGTGCCGCGCACGCGCATATCCGGATCGGTCAGCAGCCGTCCGCCCTTCTTGGGCACATCCAGCCGGTGCACCAGAAGCGGTGCCGTGGTGCCGATCGTGCAGACGACCGTGGCTCCGCGAAGTATTCGACCGTCGTGCATCTCGACGCCCTCGGCCGTGGCCGACACTGCGCGCGCGTTGAGCATCATATGAATACCGGCCTGCTCCATCTTTGCTCGGGCAAACTCCCGGAGTGTCGGACTCACTTCCGGAAGAATCTGATCGCGACTGTGCACCAACGTGACGGTCACTTCGTCGGTGGTGAAGTTTCCGTAAAACCGCATACTGGCTCTGATCAAGTCGTTGATCTCGCCGGCCACCTCCACACCGGTAAAGCCGCCGCCGACCACCACGAAGGACAGATACCAGCGCCGCCGCTCCGGGTCATCGCAGACATCGGCTTTTTCAAGTTGTTCCGTCACATGAAACCGCAGAGCCATGGCATCGCCCACGGATTTCATGGGGAACGCATGGTCGGCCATCCCGGGGACCATACTCAAATTGACCGCAGTGCCGCAGGCCAGCACGGCGTGGTCGAACGTCATGCGACACAGGCGACCATCGTATCCTTCGTATTCAACCTCTGATGCAGCCAAGTTGATTTGCCGGACCTCTTCGGTTCGACAGCGGACTCCGGGCAGCATCTGCCGCAACGGCACCGTGACCGCACCGGGGTTGATGGCAGCGCCGACCACTTCGGCCAACAATGGATAGAACACCATGTTGTTTTCCAAGCTGAATAGGACGATCTCGCAGGGATTTGCCGACAATCTTTTCCGCAGCGCCCTTGCGCACTTCACCCCGGCAAATCCACCACCCACGATGATGATCCGCGTCATGCTCATGGCTTGCCTGTTCGGCCGACGTCGCGCTTCCGCTTGCCAATCCAGCTGATCAAACCGCTTCAAGTGTCCTGGGCCTGATGGTGCTTGCCTTTCTTCTACTCCCCCATCGCCGTCTCTTGGCAACGCCAAGGACATCGCCCGTGGCGCGCCAGAGGTCCGGTTCAGCCCTCGCCCATGCCTTCGGCGGGCTTCGGCGCGCCGCCCGCCTGCACCTTCGCCTCGATCCGCTTCCCGATCTCGGCATCGATGTTCTTCCAGTATTGGAACGCCCGTTTGAGCACCTCGCCGCGCACGCCGCCGAGCAAGCTGCCCGAGACTTGATCGACCAGCTTCGCCCGTTGCGCATCGTTGAACACCTTGCGCACCAGAATACCCGGCTGGGTGAAGTCATCATCCTCCGCACGCAGCGTGTAGGCGCTCCGGACCATCTCGCCATCGGCTTCCCATCCGTCGGCCGCCGGGCCGGTCTCGTCCGCCCAGCTCCGCCCGCCGCTGTTGGTGGCATAGACCGGTGCGTTGCCGCTGTGGTGATACGCCATATGGCCGTCGAACAGATAGGTGTTCACGGGCACCTTGGGCTGGTTGACAGGCAACTGGTGAAAGTTGGTCCCGATGCGATTGCGTTGCGCATCGGCATAGGCGAAGGCACGGCCGAGCAGCATCTTGTCGGGCGACAGGCCGATACCCGGCACCGTGTTTCCCGGCGAGAAGGCCGCTTGCTCGATCTGAGCGAAGAAATTTTCGGGATTGCGGTTCAGCGTCATCGTGCCGACCTTGATCAGCGGGTAATCCGCGTGCGGCCAGGTCTTGGTCAGGTCGAACGGGTTGATCCGATAGGTCTTCGCGGCCGCATAGGGCATGACCTGGACCGAGAGGATCCAACTTGGATGCTCGCCGCGCACGATCGCATTGAACAGATCGCGGCGATGGAAGTCGGCATCCGCGCCCGCCATGGCGGCAGCCTCTTGATTGCTAAAAAACGCCATGCCCTGTTGGGTATGGAAATGATACTTCACCCAGAATTTGTCGCCGGCGGCATTGACCCACATGTAGGTGTGGGAGCCATAGCCGTTCATATGCCGCCAGGTGCGTGGCAGCCCGCGCTCGCCCATCAGATAGGTGACCTGATGCGCGGTTTCGGGGTTGTTGGTCCAGAAATCCCACTGCATGTGGTTGTCGCGCAAGCCGGAGTCGGGGAGCCGCTTCTGGCTGCGGATAAAGTGGGGGAACTTCATCGGATCGCGCACGAAGAAGATCGGGGTGTTGTTGCCGACCAAGTCGTAATTGCCTTCATCGGTATAGAACTTGAGCGAGAAGCCGCGCACGTCGCGCCACGTGTCGGGGCTGCCCGCCTCGCCGGCCACCGTGGAGAAGCGCGCCAGCATCTCGGTCGTCGCGCCCTTCCGGAATAAGGCGGCCTTCGTGTACGCGGAAACGTCCTCCGTCGTCTTGAAGACTCCGAAGGCGCCCGCCCCCTTGGCGTGGGGTTGGCGTTCCGGAACCTTTTCCCGATTGAAGTGCGCCATCTGTTCCAGAAAATGGACGTCGTGAAGCAGGATGGGGCCATCGGGCCCGATCGTGAGCGCGTTGCGGTCGCTCGACGCCGGAGCGCCGCTGCCCGTCGTGGACCCAGTGCCTTTCTTGTTCTCTGGCTTCGCCATGATTCCTCTCCTTTCGATCAGTTCATGAGTACCGCCGACAAATACATTGCCGGGAACCATCTTTGTACTAGCTATAGAGTTTCCATACAAGACTCGCCGGCCCGGCGTTGAGATTGCCGAGCAAGCTCATGGTGGTTGGTGCCTCCGTATTCCGGTTTGATTGAAATCAGGCGCGTCTTTTACCGCGCAACCGGTGATCAGAGAAAAACAAGGTCGCAGGCTCCACTCCATTTCCTGTGCGGGACTAGGCGGGTTCCTAGTACACGTTGGCGATTTCTTGTATATGGTGAACGAGATATTCGTTTCTCGTAAAACCGTTCAATGAACCGCCGATCAAACCGAAGGAGGCGTCCCCACCATGATACAAAGACGAAAAACGGCCTGTATTGCTGCAATTGTTCCATTTGCAATGGCCACCGTTAGTTTCTCGGTTAGTGCCAATGCAACCAGCGGGACCGAAGGACACGATGCTTCTACGATGAAAAGAGAGCAAGACGGTAGTGTCAGTAAAAAAGAATTCATGAAACACCACGAATGGATGTTTGACCAAGAGGACAAAAACAAAAACGGCTCCCTTGATACCGAGGAAATGAGAAATTTACACAAAAGGGTGAGTACGATGCATGAGCGTTTTGAGCAGAAATTTCCCGAGCATTCGACCCCCGCAAAGCCGAATTAATGGGAAATGAATGTTTATTCTCCTAGACCCGTATTCGATCCTCGCGAACCGGGAATACTGAACTGACGTCGTATCCTTTGAGACCGGCAAGCCGAACGCCCGCTGGACGGAGGGCGCAAGATCGGGCGGCCGTTCGGCATCCGGAGAATCCAAGACCGCCCATCCTCGCTGTAAATATTCCGCTCCAAACGTCAGACTTTTCCGCGCGCCGCGTCCACGCTCCAGATGCCGGAGCCGTAGGATGAAATGTACAAGAACGTGAAGCAATAGAGAACCGCGAGCTCCCCCATGTTCTGAATAGGCAACAACGCCTGTGTTCCGTGCGCCATCCAATAGGCGGCGGCCATCAGACCGCTACAGAGAAATGCCGCCCATCCCGCAAAAAGGCCGATCATCACGAGCATGCCGCCGATCAATTCAATCGGACCGGCAACATATGCGACAAAGGGAGGAACGGCGT
>NZ_JBLYIG010000514.1:0-3638 GCF_049222245.1 Nitrospira sp. BLG_2
GGCTTTCCGCCTCCCCGCCTACTTGGACGCAGAGGATTTGATTTCGGTCGGAACCATCGGACTCATGGATGCCATGGACAAGTATGATCCGACACGAGAAGCGAAGTTCAAGACGTATGCGGAGTTCAGAATCCGTGGAGCCATGCTCGATGAGATTCGCTCGATGGATTGGATTCCACGATCGGTCCATGAACGGATCGGTCTGCTTCAAAAGACTCACACCATGCTCATGAGCCGATTGGGTCGTCCCCCACATGAAGAAGAGGTGGCGGCAGAATTGAAGATGTCCTTGGAAGAGCTGGATGATTTCATTACACGGGCCAGAGGAGCGGTCATGATCAGTGTAGACGATTTATGTCTTCATGAACCAGACGGGCACAAAGTGGTCAAGATGTTGGCCGATACGCACACGCCTGATCCCCTTTCCTCATTGGTCAATGAGCGGGAACGGGAATCGATCGTTGGGGCCATTCAATCGTTGCCGGAAAAAGAACGGCTCGTCCTGACGCTGTATTACTACGAGGAGCTCACGATGAAGGAAATCGGAGAGCTCATGAAAGTCACTGAGTCACGGGTCTGCCAAATTCATACCAAGGCCATCATCAGACTTAAGGCACACTTGCAACGACCGAATTGACCGAATCGACCCGCGAACGGAGCCGGCTACTCGTTTGAATTCATTATGATGCAATGAGCGATGTCCCGCGATAGCTCTGCTTCAGTTCTGACCCAGAGAAACCGATACCCCTCTGGACGAGATCCCGACCAACGTCCGATGGATCGAAAGAGAATCGATCGAATCAGCCGGAAGGCGGATCGGATCTCTGGTTTGTTCCACATTCAAGTCAAGTCCTCGGTCAGCAATCACGGCGATGCACTTGAAGGTAACACACTTTGGGTTCTCACCATCGCGCGACCGCTCTTTTGCCTGGTGGTGTGCCTCGGCAGTGATCTGTGGCGGAAGCTTGGCATGGATGCCGCAGACACCTGTCGGTTCCGCGAGTGTGGCCGAAATCGTTTCCGTACGGCTTGTCATCGGATGGATTGGCTTTTTCTTCGCCGCCGGATTTGGTGTAGTGGGCCTCTTGTATTGGCCGGCTAGTCAGGACTTCGAGCAGCGCAAGCAGGGAGGGGCAGTCTCGGCCTATGACAACATCACCGGCCTCCCTACACAGCGACTCTACCTTGTGTTGCTCGGGCACGCATTGAGTAGAGCCGAGGCCACCACGCGGAACGTCGCGGTCTTCGTGTGCGCCTTGGAACAGTTCCGCCCGCTGTCGACATCCTCGGCTCCGCCGAATATGACCCTGGTCGTGCGCGTGCAAGCCGCCCGTATCAAGAGTGCATTGCGGCCTCATGACGTCGTCGCCCGTTTGGGCGAGTACACCTTCGCCGTAATCGCGGATAATCTCGAATCACCGGCCGAAGCTCGATTGATCGCCGAAAAAATCCAGCATGTCATAGCCCTCCCACTGATAATCGAAGGTCAGGAATTGTTGATGTCCTGCCGGATTAGGGGAATCGTGGGACCACAAAAAGGGGTTGATGCCGAGTCATTCCTCGACGCCGCCTCATTAGCTCTCTCAGATAGTCAAACAGCCGACACGTCCATTACATTTGTGTCGGATCCCACAACGTCTTTCCTCTCTCCGTCGAACCAAACCCTTGCAGGACGAACGCGTCACTATGCGGGCGCGCGGCATTAACCTCATTAGTAATAATAAGACTATAGTCACGCAGACCGCATAGCTCCATGAACGCACCATGGTGTGTCAGACGATAGCGGGTGGCCGGGAAGCTGCCATCTTTCATGTAGCACGGCTGGAGACTTATGACGTGTAGAAGTGTGGGCGAAGGTCCTGCTCTGCAATGAAGCGACTGGCTTGACGAAAAATTGCGCGTAAAGTTCCGGGGTCTATTTCGGTATGGAGGGGAAGCGTCAACACCTGACGCGCTCCTGCGACCTCACGGACGAGCTTGATATGGCTTCCTCGCTGGGAGGCTTGCTGGAAGTCAAAGCCTTGAAGGATGCTCAGGACCTCGCGACCGGCGAGCCTACGAAGCTTGGGCATGGTCTGGGTCCAGCTCCATGGTCAGCACTAAGGTAGGTTTCTCTCTCAACCCAAAATCAGCCAGGTGCTCTCCCTCCAGATGCAGTGCGGTAGCTTCTTGAAGATGCTTGACCGTTTCATCCAGCGTCCGCCCTTGCGTGACAACAGCAATCTCCAGACACTCCGCGATATAGCCGATGTCGTCACCGGCGCGAATAACAGCTTTAATGGTTTGTTGCAGAGGGGGCATGGCACCTCCTTGGCGACCTGTGAGGATGTCAGAATACCCTCGTTCCAGCCGGGGCGCAAGCGATGCCTGAAGCCAGTCGCCGCTGATTCGAACTGTTCTGCTTTCCTTGTTTTCCCGGGCAATCCCGTAGAATCCGAACGAGTACTATGTACGGCTCCCTGAAGGTCCGAGACTATGCGTAATAGAAAAGATTTCTAGATTCCTATCATGTACGGGCATTGCACGACATTCTTAGGACATTCGAAAGAGCATCGTATTTTTTGACTGTCCCCGTAAGTGGTGAGATTGATGAGGATCAATTTGCTTTTTGTTGATTGCCGCAAGAAATTTAGGCTCGTTATGGCCTAAATCCCATCGTTCGTTGCCGATGAGCCTTGGGCGTTTTAGGGGAAGGTGTCTTATCCTTCAGCAGCTGAATATCAAAAATGCATATCGAGCTGAGCGAATCAGGATGCTCATTATGGACCTCATGGTGCGAAACATAGCGACCAGGCAGGGTTGAACCCTTCGCCTAAAGATATGCGACCACTCCCATCCGCATTTATGCGAATCAGTTGCGGGGGACACTCCGTAGTGGGAACGGCTTGATAGATCAATTGCCGGCCATCCGGCGACCACGTAGGAGTCGCACGACCCAGGAAAGCTTGCCCTATAAAAGGCACGAGCACTCGTGGGCCTCCCTGCAGATCACGCACTACGTGACCTTCCCCCGATTTCACAGACACCTCCATAAGTGGGAGAATGCTGAAATTGGAGGACAGGATGAGCACGAAGACACGACGGTCGTATACGGAGACATTCAAGGAAGAAGCGGTGCGTTTGGTCCGGGAGTCCGGGCATCCCGTGGCACAGGTGGCGCGGGATCTGGGTATTGCCGATCATCTCCTCTACCGGTGGCGAGCGGAGCAGCAGCAGGCCGAGGGGCGTGGGCAGACCCGGCAATCCCTCCGGGCCGAGCAGGCGGACCTGGTCCAGCTCCGGCGTGAAAATGCTGTCTTGAAACAGGAGCGGGATTTTTTACGACGTGCGGCGGCGTTCTTCGCGAAGGAGTCGCGATGAGATACCGAGTGATCAGGGAAGACGACCGTCGCTATCCAATCCGCCTGATGTGCCGAGCCTTGGCGGTCTCTCCGGCAGGGTATTATGCCTGGCGGACACGCCCCGTGAGTCCACGGGCTGTGGCCAATCGAGACCTGCTCTCAGCGATTCGCGTGCTCCATCAAGAGTCGCGGGAAACCTACGGCAGTCCTCGCATCTGGGCTGCCCTGGTCAAGCAGGGACATGGCATTGGCGAGCATCGCGTGGCTCGGCTCATGCGTGGGGCAGGGATTCGGGCG
>NZ_JBLYIG010000515.1:0-4475 GCF_049222245.1 Nitrospira sp. BLG_2
TTTCTTCGGACGCGTTTCTGAATTTTCTGAGCCATCGAAACCTTCATTCGTATCGGCTCCTCTCATCGGCGTCCGCCTGATTTCCTGCCCGCTTGGCACGATCCACTCATTCGCCGGCGCGTTCGATAACGGCGCACGCAATGCGGTCGCCCGCGTCCCCTGCCGGTTGACTGCGGTAGTCGTCGGCTTTCGCATGAACGACAAGAGCTGTGCCACTGCCGCCGACCAGCGCACCATCGCCTTGCAGAAGAGAAACGGCCGGATTGAATACGTGGAGACGCAGTGTGCCGTCTGCGCCCGCGAATTGGTTCGGCATATCGCCTTCATGCGGGCCGTTCTCGACCTTGAATCCGTGCTCTCGCTTCTTCAGTGCGTAATGACTGCCCGCGGATTTGAACCCGTCAGCCGCATCACAGCGCCCGGTTTGATGAATATGAAACGCATGTTCTCCCGGTGGAAGGCTCGACAGGTCGGCATCGATCAGCACCCCGTTGGGTGTCTGTATCAATGTCGCGGTTCCAACTTGCTTTCCCTTGGTATCCTTAAAGATAGCTTTGGCGTTGTTGGTTGCGAGCGCGTTCCCAACTGCCGAGAGCATCAGGTTGATGCCCATGATCGTCAATATTGTCTTTGTCATGTCCTTCTCCATCAATAAAGCCTTTACAAGTTATTTATGATACCCACGCGGGATACGGCCCGGTACGGACGAATACCCTAGTTGAGCTGCCGATTGAGCGATTTGTCTGTGACAAAGACAAGCAGCGGAACGATTTACTCGCCCTGTACAGGGATGTATATGACATTGCCCTGGCGGTTCACGAGCAGGAGGGCAAGATCGGTGGGCTTGAGGGGATCGGCGAGGCGCTGGAGTATCGCGAAATTGTTTATATGCTGTCGATTCAGTTCCAGCACGACATCCCCCGGCTGCAAGCCGGAGGTTTCGGCCAGGCTGCCTTCTTCAAGATCCGTCACGACGACGCCATTATTCACCGGCAAATCCATTTGCCGTGCCAGGGGAGGAGTGACGTCATCGAAGACGACGCCTGCAAGCGGATGGACCGTCGATACAGCCGAGGATGCCACCTGACTTTTCTTCGTGCGTTCACGCGGCGCTTCCTGAATGACCAGATCGGCCTGGTACTGCTTTCCATCCCGGATCAGCTCCACACGGTGTTTGGTGCCGATCGCCGATTGCGCCACGAGATTCCGCAACTGGCCGCTGTCCATGATGTCCCGACCGTCGAAACGCACCACGACATCGCCTCGTTTGAGACCGGCTCGTTCGGCAGATCCCTTGGCCTGCACATCGGTGACGATCGCGCCCTTGACGTCGGGGAGGCGAAAAATCTTCCCCAGCGGAGGGCTGACGTCTTGCGTCGAGGCCCCCAGGAATCCTCGCACCACACGACCCGTCTTAATAAGACTTTGCATGGCGGCACGGGCCATATTGCTGGGAATCGCAAACCCGACACCCACGCTCCCGCCGGTCGGACTCGCGATGGCCGTGTTGATCCCGATCAGCTCGCCACGGATATTGACCAGCGCTCCCCCTGAATTCCCGGGATTGATCGGCGCATCCGTCTGGATGAAGTCCTCGAAATCCGCCACGCCGACATCCGCGCGACCGACCGCGCTCACGATGCCGAACGTGACGGTGCGACTCAATCCCAGTGGATTGCCGATCGCAAGCACGAAATCCCCGACCGCCAAATGGCTCGAATCCCCCCAGACGGCGGTTGGAAGATTGGACGCATGGATCTTCACGACCGCCACGTCGGTTTTTGGATCGGTGGCGACCACTTTCCCTTTGTATTGTCGGCGATCCGCGAGGATCACTTCCACATCGACGGCATCGGCGACCACATGGTTATTGGTGACGATGTAGCCGTCCGGCGTGACGATCACGCCGGATCCCTGCCCATATTGCCGGCGGGTCGGCGGCTCCTTGAACAAACCAAACGGCAAGGCGTCGTCGCTGAAGGCCTGATCGCGCACCATGACGGTTGACGCGATGCTCACCACGGCAGGAATGACTTTATTGGCGGTACCCTTGACTTGGCTTTGCAAGTCTGGTCCGTTCGTTGCGGGTATCTGTTGAGTGCCGGCCAGTCCCGACACGGGGACAAGCACACTGCTCAAGATTCCACACACCGCCATCTGCTTCACGAATCCCATGCTGTTCACCTATGCGCGTCTACGCGGATGCGATTCAGAGGATCATTTCCAATTTCGTGCGACAGCCTATCATGTGGTGCACGCAGACGCATGCATAATTCTGCATGCGTGGACGACATCTTGCACACGCCGACTATCTTCCCGCCGACAACGGATCACGTCGATGTCCGAGCCGACTCGTCAGAATTCCCGGATGACTCGGAACCCGACTACCGGGATGGTGAGCCCTGTGGTCAATCGTGCCCCCACCCCCCCTTGAATCATCCAATATCGATCAATCTCATAGTGCACTTGAGGCATGAACAACACTCCGGTGCCTCCCCCAATGACATGATTGAGATTCGTTTCAACGCCCAGCACCATTCGCTCCGTCACATCCGCGAACAGCGTCACGTTCGAGAGGAATTCCGCCTCCTTGTCGGCCACTGGGCCGAAGACCTCCCCTCGGCCCCCGAGCATGCCGAACACACTCCACGTGTCATTAAATCGGAATCCCGCAAGATACAGGCCTGTCGTCGTCCACACGCTTGAATCCCGCCCATACTGGAGAATGGCCTGCGCACCATGGATAAAGCGATGATTCAGGGCGGTGCCGAATGAAAATTGCGCTGCGCCTTTATAGGCCTCCACTCGGCTATTCTCCATGGGAACTTCAAACTCAATAGCCACACCGTCACAGACAGCGTATTCAATTTCAGGCGCCCACTCAATCATTTCGTGGTCAGGGCTCCGTCGAACGAGGCCCAACGGGTCTTGAATGTCATTCACCCTGCTTGATTCCCGGCGTAATGGGACCAAGCCCAGCACATTGACCTCTCTTTCACCCCGTTTGGCCCCGAGGGGCCGGATGAGATCAAAAACCATCGGTTCAGCAATCCGAGGACCGCTCTCTTCGCCGGAGACCCGCTCAATGGTTTGGAGCGGTTGTTCTACCGGGGTCTTGCTCCGACAGCCCAGACTATCTGAATGCCTTCCGTTGGGAGGCTGAGCCGCCACACCCATGTTGAGCTCATGCCCGAGAGTAGGACCGGCCTCGGATAGTGGGAGATGCGGGAACTGAGGAAAGTTCTCCGCCATGGCGCCATGACTAAGGATTGCGCTAATGGCCCAGGGTAGAATGACCAGCCGCAGGATTCTGGAAACAGGATTTCCCTGACTCCTTCGTAAGAAGCCGTGGATCTCGTGCTGGTCGATCTCCTCCTTGCAGAGAGAGACGGTTTGAACCTGGTTCGCCGACTGCGCACCACCACGATCACGGCTCACCGTGCTCCTGAAGCGCTTTTGAGATACGGTCGGCAAACATGGATGACACGGATCGCTTTTCAACGATAACCAGAGGCGACGTTGATGAATATTGTATGGCCGGCGTTTTACCAGGGTTTGAGACCGCCGACTCATGTGCCTTCGAGAACAGCAGCGAGCAGGCTAACGGTGGCGCTGGATTGCGCTGAGTATTCGTCGCAATCTCCCATCATCGTCCTCGTCATAGATCTCCCCGACTATCTCCTCAAGAATGTCTTCAAGGGTCACGATGCCTAACAGAGTCCGATTTTCATACACCACGGCCATCAGCGTGCGACGTTCTTGCAACAGGCGCAGTCCGGTTAAGAGCGGCGCATCGGCCTGCAGCTTGACAACGGGCCTGACGAGTGATGACCAATTCTCTCCGCCCGCCTCCCGGAGCGCCATGAACTCTTTGGTGTTGAGAATTCCGACCACCTCCGTCTCTTCGAACACGGGAACACGGGTGTGGCCGGACGCCAGAATGATTCGCCTCACCTCATCTGCCGGCTGCGCGAGTTGAACATGAGTCACGTGTTTCCATGGCAAGAGGATGTCTTTTAGGCGCTTCCGCTCGAGATTGACGAGATTCACGACATACTGGCGATGTTGAGAAGACAGGGACTCCAGCATGATCGATTGGTCGGTGACATCGCCGACCTGTAGCTGTTGTGAAGATTCAGGAGCAGAGCCTCCGGCAAACCTCGGCAATCGTATCAGATTGAGCAGGGTCAGCATCTGTTTCGTGGACCATTCGAACATGGTCACGATTGGGCCGAAGATCCTGTCGATCAGCGAGAGCCAGGGCGCTGCTCGCAAGGCAAACCCCAGCGTATTTTTCAAGGCGAACGACTTGGGCACGAGTTCGCCCAGGACCACGGTGAAATAGGTCAGAGGCACTACCACGAGACCGATGGCGATCGTTTCGGCAGTCGCATCCCCCACAGCGAAGATGTTTTTGAGTATCGGGCTTAAAAGCTCTTCGGCGCCCGCGCCGCCGACGGCTCCCGCCAGCGCAC
>NZ_JBLYIG010000516.1:0-4051 GCF_049222245.1 Nitrospira sp. BLG_2
GGAGATTTCCCGGCTCCATGGCCATGCACTGAACGAAGTGCGCAAGCGGTTCGCGATGTTGTTTCAGGGGGCGGCGCTGTTCGATTCACTCACTGTCTTCGAAAACGTGGCGTTTCCGCTCAGAGAAAGACTCCGAATGAAAGGTTCGGATGTCACCAGCCGTGTCGAAGAGAAGTTGGATCAAGTAGGCCTGGCCGGGATGGGACACAAGTTCCCCGCCGAACTCAGCGGTGGCATGCGGAAGCGCGCCGGCCTGGCACGCGCCTTGGTGATGCAACCGGAAATTATGCTCTTCGACGAACCCACGACGGGCCTTGATCCGCTCATGGCCAAATCGATTCACGATCTCATTACGAGCATGCAACGGAGATTCAGGTTTACCGCCGTGATGGTGAGCCACCAGATTCCGGAGATATTCGCGATATCCGATTATGTCGCGATGTTAAAAGGTGGAAAAATAGCCGCGATGGCAGAGCCGACGGAATTGCAACGGACAACCGATCCAGAAATCAGGGAATTCATCTCGGTCGGCGGCACGGTACCGCTGAATAAGGCGGATTACACGGACTAGGGAGCGCCATGATGGACAAAAGCAAGTTAGAGCTGATCGTCGGCGTGTTCGTGCTGATCGGGATCGTCTGTTTGGGCTATCTCTCGATTAAGCTCGGTAAGTTGGAACTGATCGGTGGAGATGTCTACGAAGTGGATGCTCTGTTCAATTCTGCCACAGGGCTGAAAGGCGGAGCGGCTGTGGAAGTCGCCGGCGTTGAGGTGGGCCGAGTCAAGACCATCAGTCTGAAAGAGGATCGGGCGATGGTGAGGCTGGCGGTTCAGAATGGGACGAAACTCTATTCCGATACCATCGCTTCGATCAAGACCCGAGGGATCATCGGAGAAAAGTATCTTGCGCTCTCGCCGGGGGGAGGGGGAGATCCTCTGAAGCCGGGTGACATGATTCGTGATACTGAATCAGGCCTTGACCTTGAGGAGTTGGTGAGTCAGTACGTCCACGGGAAGGTCAACTGAACCGGATCTATTCGACTGATGTCGCGGAAAAGATCATGCAATTGGTGTATGGGAGCGATGATAGCGATGAAGAATACATGGACTGAGTGGAAAGGCGGCAGCTTGTGGTTCACGGCGCTCATGATCGTACTTTGCATGGAAGTGATGGAGGCACCTGGTTATGCTGGCTCTCCTACCGATTCCATGAAAACGACAATCGACGAAGTGCTTCGCATCGTAAGGAAACAGGAACTCAAACAACCGCAGAACGCGGAGGAGCGTCGGCACCTGCTGGAGAAAGTAGTGGAGGCTCGATTTGACTATACGGAAATGTCCCGACGGGCACTTGGAGCTCCCTGGAATCAGCTGACTGATCAGCAAAAACAGGAATTCGTCGACCTCTTTCGGAAGTTGCTGACAAATTCGTATGCGGACAAGATCGAAACCTATTCAGGCGAAGGTGTGCAGTATCTAAATGAACGAACGGAGAAAGATTACGCGGAAGTCAGGACCAAGGTGCTGTCAGGAAAGACGGAAATCCCGCTCGATTATCGCTTGATCAATAGGTCGGATGATTGGCGGGTCTATGACGTCGTCGTGGACGGAGTCAGCCTGGTCAACAACTATCGCGGACAGTTTACGAAGATTCTTCGTGCCTCATCCTATTCGGACCTCGTCGATCAGCTTCGCAAAAAATCCGACAAGCTCACGGCGCCATAACGCCGTTTGCGGAGTCATGAGTACATGTATGCGTAGCCTTGCTATCGGTGCCGCGCTTCTGCTGCTTTGGGGGCTGTGCCCTCTTGCGCTCACCTACGTTCACGCCGATGTGCGGTTTTTCCCCATCCCTGCCGTCAGTACAAGCAAAAACGACGGCAGTGAGGTTGGGATGATCGTCCCTGCTCTGGTCACCGGACCGGATGGGGACCTCAAGTATTTGGTCGCGCCGATGGTGGTCTATAATTCAATCGTTGGCGCCCGTGGAACCCTCAATCTGTTCCGGTATGAACCAGGTGGAAAGGAACTCCGAGGTATCGCGTCGTGGACAGAGCGAATCGAGCGGAAATTCCTGCTGAGCTATGTCGACCCCGGTTTCAGTAATGGTCGGTATAGTATTGGGTTCAGTGCCATGCATTTCAAGAATGCCACCGTGCGTTTTTTCGGGCTCGGTCCGACCACTGTAGAGAGTCAGGAGACCAACTACACGGCCTCTGAGACGAGGTTGAACTGGAAATTCGGTGTCTATGCGAATGAGGTCACGCAAATTGCGGTCAGTCAACGATTGCGGCACATGCAAGCGATCCAACAGGGTGCCACGGAACTTCCCTTTTCCGGAGATGTCTTTCCCGAGGCCCCGGGTGTGGAAGGAGCGACGATTCTGGGCCAGCGGATCAGCTTTCATTATGACACGCGGAATAACCTGGTGACTCCGACGGATGGGATGGCGATCACGGCCTATGCGGAGCTCAATTACAATTTCCATCAGGGTGCCGACCCTCTGTATTCCAGGTATGGGCTCGAGATCAAAAAGATGTTTGCAAGTGAATCCAAACGGGCGATTTTGGTCATTCGCGGCGATTTGCAAGCCACAATCGGCTCGGATGTTCCATTTTATGAACAGAGCTCATTGGGTGGGCAAAATAATCTGCGCGGTTTTGGTGTCGACCGGTACATCGACAAACAGCTGATTGCCTTCAGTATTGAGGAACGCATTCATATACTTCGAACGCGCCTGGCCGGAGTCATAGCGGATTTTGAGATTGCGCCGTTCATCGACACCGGGCAAGTATTCAACTCGTTTAAGAATGTGAGTTTCAAGGACTATCGCATTACACCGGGTATCGGGTTTCGAGGGATCATACGCCCCAATGTCGTGGGTCGGATCGACTATGGATTCAGTAAAGAAGGAGGAGCTATTTTTGCCGGGCTCGATTTTCCTTACTAACCGAACCATCCGGTGACCACGCCAATCGGGCAGTCTCGACCCTTGTCACGAGGTTTAGGACAGAGGCAACCTACCAGGACATGTTTCATAAGTGCTTGACTTCATATGGTTCCTGTGTGAGACTCCACCCGAATTTGACACCCGAACGAACCGTGCGGGTGGTGGTGTGTGGGCCACGTTGCTGACGGGGCAAACGAAGGGAGACTAGCTATGTCCATACTCAAGACGATCCATAGTCCTGCCGATCTGAAGCGGTTGTCTCCCGACAAATTTCCGCCATTGTGCCGGGAGATTCGTGAACAGATTATCGGAGCCGTTTCGAATGTGGGTGGACACCTGGCCTCCAATTTAGGCGTTGTCGAGCTCACAGTCGCCTTGCAGTATCTTCTGGATACACCGACCGATAAAATCGTCTGGGACACCAGCAATCAGTCATACACGCACAAACTCCTCACCGGCCGGCGTGAGCAGTTCCATACGCTTCGCCAGTACGGAGGATTGAGCGGATTCTGTAAGCGGGAGGAGAGTGAGTACGATACATTCAACGCCGGCCATGCGGGGACTGGTGTGTCGGCCGCCTTCGGCATGGTTGAAGCAAGAGAACAGTTGAGGCAAAAGTATAAGGTCGTCTGTGTCGTCGGTGACGGCGCCATGACGGCGGGGATGACGCTGGAAGGGCTGCATCATGCCGGGGGACTCGGAAAAGATTTTCTGGTGATTTTGAACGACAATCAAATGTCGATCTCAAAAAACGTCGGGGCTATTTCCGCTTATCTGAGTCGGACCATTACGGGTGAGTTCTACGGGAAAGTGCGTGAAGAGACCGGTCAGCTATTGAGTAGGATCCCTCATATCGGCTCCGACATGCAGAAGCTCGCCCGCCGGGCCGAAGAGCTCGCCAAAGGTGTGATTCTGCCGGGATTGCTCTTTGAGGAATTGGGGTTTCAATACAGTGGGCCCATCGACGGCCATAACTTTGAGCATCTCCTTCCCACGATTGAGAATGTGCTGAAGATGAAGGGGCCGGTCCTGCTTCATATCATCACGAAGAAGGGGCTCGGCTACGAACCGGCTATTAAGAATCCGGTATGGTTCCATGCG
>NZ_JBLYIG010000517.1:0-1853 GCF_049222245.1 Nitrospira sp. BLG_2
GTGGAACTGAAGTTTTTCACGAATGTGTCGACGGTCTCGGGAACCAAGGTGATCAAAGGTGTCACGGTAACAGTATTTCACGATACGAACCCGGGAGACCATGGACCGTCCGATAGTTTTTATCGACGCGACGCGGTCGGCATTGTGTATTATGGGTCGGACCCCGGGACACCATTGGAGAAACAGATTACGCCCTACCAGATTTTCAGGTTTCCGCTGAGAATCCCGTCATCCTTCCAGCAATTTGATCGAATGGGGGTCGATTTCGGCAGCGATATGGATCGTGATCAGACTGACGAGAAGGTCGATGCCCAGGGCTGGAGTAAGGTGATCGGTCGAGAAACCATTACCGTCCCAGCCGGTACATTTCAGGATGCCGTCAAAATTGAAGCGCGGATGAACATGAAGATCCACTTGTCCGGAGCCCGTCGCACCGTCTCTGGAATCGATGTGATGACGGCTTGGTTCGCCAAAGGAGTTGGTCTCGTGAAGTATTCGGAGCGGCAGGAATTATCCGCCATCAAGGAGGACCGCGGCGTGATCACGGAAATTACGGAAGAACTGGAAGACTACGACATCAAAGCGGCCAAGCCTCATTGAGTCGATTCGAATCCCCGACGAAGTGTGTTCTCGCTGATGACTCTGGCGATCATGAATTGGGTCAGATAATCTTCCCCTCCCGTTTTCGCCCCTACCCCTGAGAAGCGATGCCCACCGAAGGGTTGGCGCGAGACAAGAGCGCCGGTGATCGGTCGGTTCAAGTACAGGTTTCCTACGTCGAACTGCTCACGGGCCATCGCAAGATTGGCGGGACTTCTGGAATAGACCCCTCCGGTCAAGGCATACTCGGTTCCGTTTGCCAAGCGGACCGCATCGGCAAAATTGTCCGCTTTCATGACGGCCAATATCGGCCCAAAGATTTCCTCCCGCGCAAGACGGTGATGGGGTTGGATAGCGGTGAACACCGTCGGTTCGACGAAATACCCGCTCGGATCCGCGGATTGTTTCGCGAGGAGCCGGCCCTCTTCGAGACCGAGTGCAATGTAGCGTTGGATGCTCGCTTGGGCGCGGGCATCGATCACCGGTCCCACTTGGGTGCCTGGCTCCAACGGATTTCCGACCTCCAAGCTCAGCACTGCCTCACGTAGGCGGGACACGAAGGAGTCGTAGACCGTGCGATGTACGATGACTCGTGAGCAAGCCGAGCACTTCTGCCCCGCGTAGCCGGCAAACGAGGCGACGACACCGGCGATCGCTTCGTCGAGGTCGGCCGTCTCATCGACAATGATGGCATTCTTCCCACCCATCTCGGCAATCACCCGCTTGACCATAGGTTGTCCTGGGTCCACGCGCGATGCTTCGGCCAGTATGTGGAGCCCCACGGCCTTCGACCCGGTAAACGCGACCGTGATGACATGGGGATGCGCGACGAGCGCTTGGCCGACCCCCGGTCCACCCGGTAGGCAGGACAAACAACCGGCCGGTACACCGGCCTCAATGAAGATGTCCGTGAGCAGTGTTCCTAAACCAGGCGAGCGTTCCGACGGTTTGAACAGGACCGGATTGCCGGTCACGAGCGCCGCTGAAATCATTCCGGTCGGGATGGCAAGCGGAAAGTTCCATGGCGCGATGACTGCCGTTACGCCGCGCGGTTCATATGAACGCTGGTTGAGTTCTCCAGGACGGTTCCCCAACCGCATCGGTTGGGCCAGACGATCCATCTCATCGGCATAGTAGCGGAGAAAGTCGATCGCTTCCGCCACATCGGCGTCGGCCTCCCGCCAGGTCTTGCCGACTTCAAAGATCTCCCACGCTGCCAGTTCGTACCGGCGGCGAGATAGTTCCGACGCGAC
>NZ_JBLYIG010000518.1:0-2197 GCF_049222245.1 Nitrospira sp. BLG_2
AATGCACCGCTAACAATACAAGCGCTGTCTGCTCTCCTCTAAAGAGGACATGATGGCAAACTATCTTCCTAATCCGGAACCAGCAAAGCATCTCTTACCACTTATTCCTGAGAACAAGGCTCTCGCAAATGGTGCGGGCCAGATCCCCATTCTCCTAGTCGATTCCAAATCGCTTTTTTGCTGCACTATGCCGGTATACGGTAGTCTATATACCAAGACACCCTCCACTAGGCCGACTGCCCCCTAAGCCTGGGCCGATTCTCAAAATTGAGTTACACCGGAAATATGTTCGGAAGCGGAGAGTTTTAGGGTAGTCTTGAGCGTTACCCTATAAAAATACCGCTACTCTATGACGCGCTGATGATCGCCTCTCCGTCGGGCTTGGCTGCATCGATAAAGACGCGGCGGCCGTCGACCCGCAAACGGCCTTCGGCGAAGAGTTGCACGGCGCGGGGATAGATCTTGTGTTCTTGCACGAGGATTCTAGCGGCAAGGGTTTCTGGCGTATCGTTGTCTAGGACCGGCACGGCGGCTTGGATGATGATCGGTCCTTCGTCCACTCCTTCCGTCACGAAATGCACGGTGCAGCCTGCCAACTTGCAGCCCCAATCAATGGCCTTTTTCTGCACATCCAATCCAGGAAACGATGGCAGCAAAGAAGGATGAATATTCATCATCTTGTTGGCGTAGGCATTGACCAGCACTGCCGTGACGATCTTCATGTAACCGGCAAGCAAGACGAGTTCGACGTCATACTGTTGGAGTATGTCCAAGAGTGACCGGTCGTACGCTTCACGACTGTCCGGCCGTCCGGCAAAGGGCTTCGGATCGACGAACAGATCGTTGAGCCCATGCTTCCGAGCCCGCTCCAGTGCGACCGCATCTTTCTTATTGCTGATGACAGCCACAATCTGAGCTCGCGCCTGTCCCCTGCCGATCGAATCGATGATGGACTGTAGATTTGAGCCTCTACCGGATGCCAGCACCGCCACTCGCAATGGAGCCGTTCGGCTAATCGACATACTCGACCTCAGGTTCCTCCCCGGTGGACGAAATGATTTCCCCAATCTGCCAACCCCGGTCGCCCAGCGCTGTGGCGCGAGCCAGTACCCCCGATACTGAATCAGGCGGTACCACGAGAATCAACCCAATGCCCATGTTGAACACTCGGTACATTTCTTCACGATCGATTCGTCCTAAACGACTCATCACGTCAAAGATCGGCGGTACCGGCCAGGCTGGGCGACTGATCATCGCCCGCACGCCTTTTGGGAACACGCGTGGCAAATTCTCCGTTATGCCTCCTCCGGTAATGTGTGCGATGCCCTTGATTTGAAATTGATCGAGGAGCGCCAAAATCTGCTTCGCGTATATTCTCGTGGGTGTCAGGAGAACCTCGCCGATGGACCTATCAAGCTCAGAAAGACGGCTGGTAACCGTCAGCTTGGCTTGTTCAAACAGCACTCGCCGGGCCAGTGAGTAGCCGTTACTATGGAGGCCCGTAGAGGCCAGACCGATGACCGCATCCCCGGACACAATGTGCCGGCCATCGATCATCTTCGGACGATCGACGGCGCCGACGGCGAAACCGGCAAGGTCATATTCTCCATCACAATAGAATGCGGGCATCTCGGCGGTTTCACCTCCGATCAGTGCGCACCCGGCTTGACGGCAGCCTTCCGCTATACCGGCAACCACGTCATGCGCCTTCGACACGGATAACTTTCCGGTCGCGAAATAGTCCAAAAAAAACAGCGGTTCCGCTCCGCTCACCGCAATATCATTGACACACATCGCCACCAAATCGATGCCGACGGTGTCGTGCTTATCCATCATGAAGGCGATTTTCAATTTGGTTCCCACCCCGTCTGTTCCAGAGACGAGCACGGGTTCTTTGTATTTGCCGGCTTGGAAGCCGAAGAGGCCGCCAAAACCTCCTAAGTCGGTCAGGACCTCGGAACGAAACGTCGATCGAACGAGCGGCTTGATACGATCGACAAACTCATCGCCCGCATCGATATCGACTCCTGCATCGCGATAGGTCGTCATAGAAATAAGAGAGAAAAGCAAAGGTTTAGGTCTAGGTTGAGCGGAAAGCATGAGCAACCATGGTCGCTCAGTCTAAACCTTTACCCCAACCTGCTGTCGGCGGTCGGCATCTTAACGCGGGGTCCGGCGGAGGTCAACGCGCATATCG
>NZ_JBLYIG010000519.1:0-1929 GCF_049222245.1 Nitrospira sp. BLG_2
GAAGTACATGCTCGATAACTGCCCGATGTTGGGGTTTTCCATGAACAGGTTCAGCGACTGGCTTTGGTCGATGAACGCGCCACGGTCGGCTGCCATATCGATGAGGGAGCGCATGGGTATTTCCCAGACGGTCCGGTAGACAGCGCGCAGGTCGGCCGGCAGCTCATCCAACCCCTGCACGGACCCTTCAGCGATTTTTAGACGTGTGCGCGTTTCGTCGCTCCAAAGGCCGAGTTTCTTGAGGTCCGCGACAAGATAGCGATTCACCTGTAAGAAGTCGCCTGAAAGAGTCTCCCGCTTGAACAGATTGGAGACTTGCGGCTCGATACATTCATAGCACCCCGCAATTGACGCAATGGTGGCGGTGGGCGCGATGGCCACAAGCAGTGAGTTCCGCAGCCCGTGCGCTCCGATCTTGGACCGAAGAGTCTCCCATCGATCCTGATCCGCCGGTGTAATACCCCACGCGTCGAACTGCAACTCTCCCTGAGCAGCGCGTGTTTCGTCATATGTGGGATGACGACCTTTCGTGATCGCGAGATCCATGGAAGCTGACAACGCATGGAAGTAGATATCCTCGACGATCCGCGCCGAGAGACCTCGCGCTTCCGGTACATCGAAGGGCAAGCGCATCTGAAAGAAGACATCCTGCAAGCCCATCAGCCCGAGTCCTACCGGTCGCCACCTTCGATTCGAGGATCCCGCCGCGGCAAGAGGGTAGTAGTTAAGATCGATCACCCGATCGAGTTGATGAACCGCTGTCCGCACTGTCTTGGCCAGTTTGTCGAAGTCGAACGAGGTGCTTCCATCGGATTCGGTCACCGTGTGGCGGGCAAGGTTGATTGAGCCAAGATTGCAGACGGCGGTTTCGTCCCGCGATGTGACTTCAAGGATTTCGGTGCAGAGATTGGAAAGATGGACCGTCCGTCCGGGCAACGCCGTTTGGTTGCAGGCCCGGTTGGATTTGTCCTTGAACGTCATCCATCCGTTGCCGGTCTGGGCAAGCGTGCGCATCATCCGCGCATACAGCTCGCGAGCCTTGACGGTTTTTGATGCAAGCCCGGCCTGTTCCGCCTGTGCATACGCCCGTTCGAATTCTTCTCCATAGAGATCGGGCAACTCCGGCGTGGTCTTGGGATCGAACAGGCTCCACTCGCCGTCCGCTTCCACCCGTTTCATGAAGAGATCGGGAACCCAATTGGCGAGATTTAAATTGTGTGTCCGGCTGGCCTCGTCCCCCGTATTGTCACGTAGCTCCAGGAACTCCTCGATGTCGGCATGCCACGGCTCAAGATAGACACAGCAGGCGCCCTTGCGTTTTCCGCCCTGATTGACCGCCGCGACGGATGCATCGAGGGTCTTCAGCCAGGGGATGATGCCGTTCGAATGCCCGTTCGTGCTCTCGATCAGAGAGCCACGCGACCGGACGCGATGGTAGGCGAGACCGATCCCACCTGAGAATTTTGACAGCATCGCGACGTCCGTGTACCGCTGGTAAATATGCTCCAGATGATCGTCCGGCGAATCGAGCAGAAAGCAGCTCGAGAGTTGTTCATGCTGTGTCCCCGCGTTGAACAGCGTCGGTGAGCTTGGCAAGTATTCCAGCGACGAGAGCAGGCGATACAGTTCGACCGCATCCATGACGGTCTCGGCGAGAGCGCAGGCGATGCGGAGGAAGAACTGCTGTGGCGTCTCGATGACCTGTCGAGTCGTCGGATGTTTGAGCAAATAGCGATCGTAGATGGTGCGAAGGCCGAAATACTCGAACTCCCGGTCGCGTGTCGGATCAAGCGCGTCGTTCAGCTTGCGTCCGTTTTGCGAGACAAACTCGTGCACGCGCTCGTTGATCAATCCCAGCCGCCGTCCCGCTGTGATGGACTGAGAGAACGCGTGAATCTCCTGATTTCGAACCTCTTTGTCGATATACGT
>NZ_JBLYIG010000520.1:0-1572 GCF_049222245.1 Nitrospira sp. BLG_2
TCTGGATTTTCGGCAATAATATAGAAGATGCGATGGGTCACGCGAAGTTCGTCGTCTTCTATGTTCTATCCGGTATCCTCGCCGCTCTGAGCCATGCCTTAACCGATCCTTCTTCCCAAATCCCGATGGTCGGGGCAAGCGGGGCCATCTCTGCCGTGCTCGGTGCTTATCTGTTGTTATTTCCGCGCGCTCACGTGCTTGTCTTGCTGCCGGCGATCGGGATGACACGAGTGCCCGCTGGCATCGTCCTCGGCATGTGGTTTATCACGCAGTTGATCAGTGGAGGTATGAGCGTAGGAACCCCTGGAGGGGGCGTCGCCTTTTTCGCTCACATCGGTGGATTTATCGCAGGCATGGCACTGATCGGGTTCTTCAAACGGAACGATGTGCGGTTTTTTTCGCCCGGCCGATCGACGTTGAACAGATGGTGACGCACCTCAGCAGTACAAGAAGCTTCAAGCAGCGTCCAATACCTCCCTGATTTTCTCGATTAGTCCGGACTGACGATAAGGATGCTGCAGGACAAATCGCTGATTAATGCGATGATGTTGAATCGTTTCGTCGTCGTAACTTGACACAAATAGTGTCTTCATCGTCGGCTGCTGCCTCAAGAGGCGGCCGGCAAGTTCGCGTCCCCCGATTTCATGCATCACCAGAGGACTCACAGTCAGGTGAACAATGCCCTTGTATTGCTGCGTGAGCATAAGCGCCTCGACCGGCGAGGCTGCCTCCAAGACTCGATAGCGATGGCGCTGTAAAATAGAGCGCGCCAACTTCCGTTCGATTTCGTTTTCCTCCACCAGCAGGATCGTTTCATCACCTTTTGCCAGCATGGCTTTCGGAGTCATTTCCTCCCGTCCCTCCGGGGCCGGGGCTGCGGGGAAAAGAACCCGGACGACGGTCCCTTGTCCTGGTCGACTATCCACTTCCAGCGTTCCTCCGTTCCGTTTGACGATTCCAAAGACTGCAGTGAGGCCAAGTCCGATGTTGGTTTCCTTGGTCCAAATCAACGGCTCGAACATCTAGGCTTGGGTACCAGGTTCATGCCGATTCCGGTATCAGTGATTTGAATCAAGATCTGAGGAGATACTGACTCGCTCGGCAATGGTCGGGCTGATTCGGAGCAATCTTCGATGGTCTTGACTTCGATGGTAAGCCGACCTCCATTCGGCATGGCATCACGTGCATTGACGACCAATTGATTAAGGACTGTTTCCAGCCCTTCCCGATCGCCCAACATAGGCCGCCTGTTTGTCCAGCTGGATACTCGGGTCAATGTGATCCGGCAAAAGCCCTGCGATCATTCTGTGTATTTCTGCCAAGACAGCATGGACGGACAATGTGTTTCGAAGGTGTAGGCAATGAAGGTTCATGGCAATAAGCTATGTTGTAAGGGTGGCGCCTTTTCACCTATTTTAACGAGTTCATCGGCCGATGACCTGAGGGGGTCATTCTGTTGCAGGTGCGATAACATAATCCCGGTTTGTTTCCCGACCACCGCAAACAATGTCCCGAATTCTTCCGCAATTCTTCCCGTGACTCGGCCAATGGCTTCCATCTTCTGTGCTTCAT
>NZ_JBLYIG010000521.1:0-6258 GCF_049222245.1 Nitrospira sp. BLG_2
ACTGCTGGGTCAAGCTGTTGGGATCAGCAGGTTGACATCATTCGGCCTTGCAGATCCGTATAGAGGACCGTTCGCTTGCCAAGCTGCAATCTAGATAAGGATAATGGCACTGTACCCACGATGGCTCTTCTGGGGAATTATGTGAGGAAACCTCGGCTGTCATTGATTCCTTTGTGTACAACGCTCATCCTATTTGTGATGTTACCGGTCGGATGCGCCGGCTCCCTCTACGGCTGGCATGTCCGTACGAATTCGAGCCCCCCATCCCCGAAATTCAACCAGGCGGTGCTCACACAGGAACCTGTGGCGATCTTCGGAGCGCTGGCTCCCGCCAGACTGCTGGGTAGTGAGACAGGCTTAGACAGCATCCTGGCACAAGTTCTCAACACAGTGGCACCGAGCGTCAAAGTCATCACTCAGCAGGAAGCGGCGAGCTTGATTAATAAAAACGTTCTCGCAAGCGAGTACACACGAATGAGAAACGAGGCGCTCCAGAGTCATCTTTTGGACGGCGGATCGCTCAGGAAGTTGGGAACGGCCATCGGCACACGGTATGTCTTTCAACCCAAGCTGATTGAGTTCATGCAGATCATGAAGGACCGGTGGGAACTTCCCCCAATTGCCTTGAAGGTCTCCCGTATTCGCTCGAGTATCATGCGACTCTCATTGCAATTATGGGATATGCAGACGGGCGAGCTGATTTGGACATCCCTGGCTGAGACAACCTTGGAGAGCGAAGCCGTTGGCCAAGACCCAGTCTACTTCGAGGATACTGCACGCTTGACCATGGCCAGTATGATTACGGACTTCATGAACGGCGCCACTATATCATCCTATGGCCCATTGAATACCTTGATCGATCAGGTGATCCAAATCCCACAGCCGGGGAAACGGTGACAATACTGACCATCTAGAATCAGCTGATAACCCCACTTACAGTGTTGCCACTGGTTTCCTGGTTGAGCTATCGTGAACAAGAAGGCGAGGGGAACCGTGAGAGAAGATCCCTCTTCGCTGGAGACACAGCTCCCACCCCAATCGTGAGTTCGAAGGGGCGGTTACGATGAATATGGTCAGGAAAAACAACAGCACCCGAGGGGTAGAGAACCTTATCACGCAAGGAGACGACGATGAGAACATTTCGTGTATCGGTGCCAGCCGTTGTGTTCATGGCCGCCATGGCCTGGGCGAGCGCCAGTACGTTGGCGGCCGAGGATTATTCGTCCACGATCGACAAATTCAAATCTTCAGACCAGGTGAAACCGTTTTTTGAGAATGCGTATGGCTATGCGGTCTTTCCGCTTATCGGGAAAGGAGGGCTGGGGGTCGGCGGCGCTTATGGGCAGGGACAAGTCTACCGCGACGGAAAGGTGACCGGCAAAACAAGGCTGATGAAGCTCTCTTTTGGCTTCCAAGCCGGAGGCCAGGGATTCTGCGAAATTATCTTCTTCAAAGATCAGCGCGCGTATGAGGAGTTTACGAGCGGAGAATTTGCGTTCGACGCCACGGCCTCCGCAGTCGCCATCACTGCCGGGGCGCAAGCCACGACCGGAACGACAGGAGGCTCGGCCGGAGCCAGTGCCGGACCGAAATCCGGTGCACAAGTCGGCCTCGGCTACACCAAGGGGATGGCCGTCTTTACCCAAGCGATCGGCGGTCTGATGTATGAGGCGGCCATTGGAGGGCAAAAGTTCAGTTTTGAACCCCTCTAAGCGACGGGGGTTTGTATCGTGGAGATAGGCGGGGTGTCGCGAATAGCCTCGCCTATAAGCTTCCATGCATCAGCATGGCGGAACTTAAACGTACGCTGTGCGGTCTCTATTACTTGATACAGCGGCTCATCATCAGGCGTGATCCTTCTGATTCTCGTCCGATCACCGATGTTGCCATAGCGGCTGGCGACTGAACATGAATGTCCGGAAGGGTGAGAACCCACACCCTGGGCTCGATTCTTTTGATCATCCGCGATGAGAGGGCCTACTTGTTCTTCTGTCGGGTCACATCCAACGTGACTGTCGAGATTAGATCGCGGGACGTGCGTGACGGCTTTAGTCTCGCTCTCTGATCACAGAAGGAATGAAATTCTTGAATCGGCTATGCTATCGGTTGGAACTTCTAGTCCACGGCACGTGCGCTTCCACTCTGGTGCCCTGACCTGGTTTGGACTGCAGGAGAAATGCGCCGGAGATCTGACGCAACCGCTCCTTCATGCTGATAATTCCCAGTCCGCTGTGGATCGATTCCGATTCAGGAGGATCGAACCCGACACCGTTATCGGTCACGACCAGGTGGAGTTCTGAGCCCTGGACGTCCAGTTTCAGAGATACTTCTGTTGCCTCGCTGTGCTTGATGACATTGTGCAACGATTCCTGAGCCAGGCGATAGAAGCAGAGTGCAATCGGAGGAGGCAACTCTTTCCCGATGTCTTCCACGGAACATCGTATCCGTAACCGTTTCAAGTTTCCGATGTCCCTGCATAGTGATCTGAGAGCTGCCGGCAATCCTAATTGATCGAGCTTCGCTGGATGCAGGCCGTACGCCATTTTATGAACATCCGAGGCCAAGGCTCGAATGTTGTCCAAAATGCGATCGGTGCTGCGGATGCTGACAGAGTGGTCGATGTCGCCATCCCGTGGCGTACGCAAGAACAGCTCCAATTGGGCGGCCACGAGCGCAAGACGTTGACTGATATCGTCGTGCAGCTCTTGCGCAAGACGGTGACGTTCCTTCTCTTGGTTGCCGATCAAACAGCTGCTTAGTAGACGCAGCTGGTCTTCCGTCCGCTTTTGCTCCGAAATATCCGACTCTACACCCATGATGTAGAATTCGTTCCCGATTCGTGTCCGAACGGCTCGAGTGTGGAAAGGGATACATCGTCCGTCTTTCGTTCTGCCCTGGTACGTACATACGGCAGATCCCATGCGGAAACATGTCTTCACCATGGTTTCATGTTTGTCCCGATCTTCAGGAATGAGCCATTTGGCAGTTTTCATGCCGGACAGCTCTTGTGACGAAAAGCCATAGACATGCTCCATGTTGTGATTCCACCTGACTAACCTGCCGTGTATGTCTATCATGAAGAAATTTCCAGGCAGGCTCTCAATGATGGTGCTCCTCAACTGATGCTCTTGCGCCAACTTCAGATCAATCTCTCTCTGACGATCCTCTTCCTGCTTTCGGCGGATCACTGCGCCAGCCAGCAAATTTCCAATCAGCCATATGGGGCGGAGGATCGAATTCGGCCACAAGCGGTTCTTGGTCAATGAGCTGACGGCCAGAGCAAACCGGGTGGGACCATAGGTGCACAGCGGCAAAATCAAGCCTGAGCGTAGACCTTGCTGTCGGCAATACCTGCGCAAGGCTGCAGCCTTGAGTGGGAGGTCGTCCGGTCGGGAAAATCTCACGGCCTCCCCGCAACCGAGCTCTTCAAACAACCATGGAAATTTCTGTGTCATGTCGAGTGCCGGAACACGGGGAATGTCGGGGCGCGCGTAGCAATGCGTCATCGTCAGTTCCTTGCTGCCGATCGTGAAGAAGCCGAATACTGACCGATCAGCACCGAGATCCTCAACGAGGCGTCGAAGGGTATCGATCAGAACATCGTCCACTGCTTCACCCAACAAGCCTACCGAAGCGACGGAAAGTTCAGTCAATAACTTGTCCAGCTGATGAGTACAATGCAATGGGATCGGTATGTCGGCGTGAGTTGCTTGAGGAAATCGGTTGAGGCGTCTTCTCAGATCTGCTTGGCCTGGCGAGAGAAGGCCTGATTTTTGGACCATGGGATCACCTCTCCATTGGTCACCATAGGGAGGAATTCGGATCCACCACTAGGGGAAATTCAGCCCCCGATCATGGGGGAAATATAGGGAAGCTCCAGGTTTTTGTCAATTCTGTGTACTCGCGATAACAACTCTCCCTCCGCGAGCATCATTTCGATGGTGCCATAGGTTTACGCAACAGGTGAGTAATCTCATTATGTAGACGGTCTTGAACCGGCAAAACCACACCTCTTCGTGATGCTCGCCGCAACAACCCCACCGATGGCTGTCTCTTTCGACGTGTCCTGCCACGGTCAGAACGGCTGAATTGGACTATCAAAACCGCTCCAATTAGATATCGTGACAAACCATGTGAGGAAAGCGATTCGATCGCGTGGGACTGGTTTGGAACTGGTGGCGGCGGTGTTCTTGACGCGTGCTGTGGTATCGACGCCACTACGCTGCTCCGAGTCCGGTTCGATTACAGTTCGGGGATCGCGGAATCTTGGAAACGCCGGACGCTGCTGAACATCGTAAAGTTGCGGTACATGAGAGTCGATTTATGCGGGTGGCATAGGAACACGCGGCAAATTGTTTTCGGGTTCTGTCAAATTTGCCAGTAGCCCGGTAATAGGAATCCCTGATACGTCAGAGCACTTCTGGGTATCGTATGGGCAGCGACTAGAAATAGCAAAAAGTGGCGAACATGGTCATTCGATTTGGCGGTAATGCAAGTCAAAAGAAAGACCGCGGCCCCATTTCACGCCTCCGATTGGTTTTGGCGGATGATAATAAGAACTTCGTCGACCACATGATGGAGCTCTTGGCGAAGACGTGCGATATGGAGTGCGAGGTGGTCGGTATCGCTGCCGACGGCTCAAGCGCGGTTGAGTTGGTGGAGCGGCTTGCCCCCGACATTGTGACTTTGGATATCACTATGCCAAGGCTCGATGGGCTGGAGGTGGCGAGACGGTTGCAGGCCGCTGGATGCCAGACTCGGGTTCTCATTCTCACGGTCCATGAAGATGCTGATTTCCTGCAGGCGGCTCTGGCCGTCGGAGTGATGGGATACGTGGTCAAGAGTCAGGTTGTGTCCGACCTGCCGCAAGCGCTCGGCAATCTGGTGGCCGGGCATCGGTTCGTATCCTCCACTCCAAATCTCGAGGCTTCCGCAGGAGATGAAGTCGAGGATCTGGATGGAGTCTGATGTGATGGGGTATCGAAAATTCCACTCCAGTGGCCGGGAGTCAACTGCATGTGCAAGAGGAGAGTGTGAATCTGACGAGAGCAGCGGACGATGCGCTTCCATTGTGGAATGAATGACAGCAGACTATCGTCGAATTTGAAGCCCGCCTGACAACTGCCGGTGGTCCGGAGTTCATTTCCGCAGCCGAGTGCTCTGCCACGTTCGGCACGCTCTGGGCGGAGCAACCGGTTTATTGTTAACTTGTCTTTTCGTTAGACCGAATCAAAGTACTGACGCCGCAGCATCCGGAATCGAAAACCAAGGAGCCGTTCGCCTCGCTAAGGCGAATGTCAAAGGCTGGATCGTCGTGGATATGAAGCGCGATTGGCAGCGGATATTTCCGGATGATCAGTAGCGATGAGCGCGGTCATGTATGGATCATGAATATAAGGCGAGCTTGTGTCTCGTCGGAATGCATGGCGCAATCGCTGAAGCACGTCACGTTTTTGTAGAAAGGGATCGCTTTTTGTTCCTCATTCCAGGTTGCTCCAGCTCAATCTATAGGTACATCCGAACGGTTTTACTCCGATAGCTCCATGGTTTTCTCTGGCCTTGTTTGGAGCAGTGGCGTCTTCCGGAAGAAGCGGCAACGAAGTGTGTCGGTGGATTATCTCGATTCTATTCTCCGGAAGCTGGCGATGAGTGGAAGACACGACTCAATTCCTGTTCGATGTGCGACTCCCTCAAACTGGTTCGAGTATCATGCTGACTTGCAACTGTGGGATGCAGAAACGAGTGAATTGATTTGGAGCTTCCTCGTGAAGCGATAATGCAAATCGAAACCGTATCACAAGATCCCATGTATTGGCCGGATATTCCTCGCTCACATTAGGAGGCATGGTCTCGGATTTCATGACCGGCTATAAATAGACGAACGTTTTCCCAGTACACTCCGTCTACAAATTCTTCACCGCCTAGTTGAAAGCCGGGGGAGAGTAAGCTGTGGCGGCACATAACACTTGTCGACTTTCCATACGGTCACAAAAAGCGTTGGCTTACCCATTACCGGTCTTGACTTCTGCGCCCTCACCTTGGTAAGGTTCCCATCGTTCACGGTGTTCCTACCTGATGACCGCGCCTGACGCGAGTCACGGTGCGGTGCCGAAGGGAAACTACCCGAATTTATTTCGAGCGGGTCCCTTGACACGCGACGGTGCACGTTGTATAGTGCGCGGCTCGCGTGATGAACGTGATCGTTCTTTGAAAACTGAATAGAGGACGTTGAGCAAGGTGTAAGGTGTATTGAAGTGG
>NZ_JBLYIG010000522.1:0-4475 GCF_049222245.1 Nitrospira sp. BLG_2
AGAACGAGTATGTCTTGACCGCGAACCACATGATGTTTTCGACCCAGGCCAAGGACGGCAAACCGATGAGCGCCATAATCGTTCCGGGGTACGGCGCATTCCATCCGCCGAGAAACAGCGCGGCGGCGACGCAGGACACTAGCACCATGTTGGCGTACTCGGCGAGGAAAAAGAACGCGAATCTGAGGCCGCTGTATTCAGTGAAGAAGCCGGCGACAAGCTCGCTCTCCGCCTCCGGCAGATCGAACGGGACTCGGTTGGTTTCAGCCACCGATGAGATCACGTAGACGACAAACGCAAAAATTTGCGGCGCCGGCAACGCGAAGAGATACCAATTCCAAAATCCTCCGGCCTGGGCATCGGTGATTTTCACAAGACTCAGTGAACCGGACAAAATCAACACGCCGACAATGGACAATCCGACGTTGAGCTCGTAACTGATGATTTGCGCCGCGGATCGGAGGCCGCCGAGCAGCGAGTATTTACTGTTGGAAGCCCATCCCCCCAGGATGATGCCGTAGGCTCCGAGCGAGGCGAACGCTAAGATGTACAGAATGCCGATGTTGATGTCGCTGATGACAAACGGCCTCACGGTGATGCCGCCGACCTCAAACGTCTGGTTGGGGCCCCAGGGAATCACGGCAAATCCGATGAACGCAGGGATTAAACAAAGAATCGGGGCTATGGTGAAGAGGAACTTGTTGGCGCCGGCGGGAATAATGTCTTCCTTGAAGAAGAGCTTGAGGGCATCCGCAAACGGTTGGAGAATGCCGTAGGGCCCCACTTCCATCGGCCCCATGCGGTCCTGCATCCAACCCAGGACTTTTCGTTCCGCAAGGGTGAGGATGAGCACTGTGACGACTACAACACCCATGACCGCTGCAATTTGGGTAAGGGAGATAGCGAGACGCAATCCGAATTCAGTCACAATTGAACTCCTCGATGAACATAGTCATCAGCGATGAAGAGAGTCATCACGCCACCTTCACAATGGACACCGTCGCTGTCCGGAACGACGGCACGCGGGTGATAGGGTCGACGGCGCATTCAAATAGCCGGACGGCATCTTGGCCAAAGTGATACGGGAACCATACCGTTCCTTGTGGGACGCGATCCATAATCTTGACCACGGTCGTCATTTCGCCGGACGTGCTGGAGAGACGGACCCGATCGCCATCCGACAAGGCAAAGCGTGCGGCGTCGCGCGGACTGATACGGAGCCGGCCGCTCCCTTCGACTTGTAACAACCCCTTCGATCGTGTGGATAATTTTCCGGAATGGAACAGGCTCTGTGTCAATTCCAGCCGCACGGTTCCATCCGGTCTGGATATTCGTGGGATAGGCCGGTACCTGGTTGTGAGGTCACGTTGATAGCCGGAGGTGAGATAGCGGTCCACGGCCGAGCGATCAACTTTTGGCGGCAACGGCGTGGGCCCGAGCGAGCCATAGCCGGGAATGAGGCTCCGAATTTCCTTGAGGATCTCTTTGCTGTCGGCATACTCCATGGGTGAGTTCAATAAGATGGAAAGCGCGGAAAATACTTCCCAGTCGGGGCGGCTTTCTCCGACGGGTTCGATCGCCGGACGAACGGCCTGAACATGACCTTCGGTGTTGGTAAACGTCCCATGTTTTTCCATAGAGGACGCCGCCGGCAACACGACGTGGGCCAAAGCGGCTGTCTCCGTTAAGAATAGCTCTTGGCACACCAGGAGATCCAGATTGCGCAGTGACTTTTCGGGCTGTATCGTCGCGGGGAGGCTTCCGACCGGATTCTCTCCGACGATGAACATCCCCTTGAGGGATCCCGCTTTGGCTCGATCCAACATCTCGATGAGGGAGGCTCCTTTGTCGGTCGGAAGTTCGCCTTTCCATTGCTTCGCGATCCTCTCTCGATCCGTGCCGTCGGCGAGAGGGCGGGCACCGGGCAACAATTCGGCGACGGTTCCCATTTCGACCGCGCCTTGGTCGTTGTTTTCCTCGGCGAGCGGCGCAAATCCACAGCCGGGACCATCCAACTTCCCCATCAGAAGAAGCAGATCGAAGAGGGTCAAACATCCACTGTAGCCCTGTTCACTCCGCAGCAAGAGCTGTCCGGCCAATATAATGACCCGGCGTGCCCCTGCCGCCGCCTTGGCCGCCCTCGCAAAAGCATCCGGCTCGATTCCGGTCGCCGCCTGGAGGTCCTGCCAAGAGATCTGTTGCAGCCCGCTCGTAATGGCCGCGAGATACGCAGGATACCGTTGCGCGAGGTCCGGCTGTGTCAAATTCTGTTCTACGATCGCCTTCACCAGACCGACGATGGCATGGTGTGTGTCGCCGGTCGGAATACGGAAATGATGGTGCGAGAGATTGGCGATATTGCTCATCGTGTCGACGACCGGCTCCAACGATTCGATCGTAATCAGCGTCGCCCGGCGTTTCTTCACCGCCTCTTTGACTTTGAGGCCGGTGATGGGATTCGTCTCGGTGATGTTGGTGCCGACGAGGATCAGGACATCCGAATCCAGGATGTCGTCGAACGTGACGGTCCACCGATGCGTCCCCTGCACGAGTTGCATGGCTTGCAGACCGTTGACATGGCCATAACGCGCGCTGCTGTCGATATGGTTGGTGCCCACGGCCACCCGGAGGAATTTCTGAAAAAGATACAATTCCTCGTTGGTACAGCGGCCCGAGATCAATCCGCCGAAACTCTGTCCCCCATGCGCGGCCTTGATCTCGCCGACGCGGCCGGCGATGTATTCCAGAGCTTCTTCCCAGGTCGCTTGCACGAGCAGGCCGTCGCGCCGAATGAGCGGATGTGTCAGGCGATGAGGATCGCCGGGCGCATGGAATCCAAAAAACCCACGAGCGCACAGGTCGCCGTTGTTGCGTCCCGCTCCATGCGCCGAATTCACCTCAATGAGTTCTTGCTCCTTCGTCTGCACGGTGATTTGGCATCCGTCCCCGCAGTAACCGCAGATGGTCTCGGCTCGTTTCAGCATCCAGGGCCGGTACTCGTACATGGACAGTCGGCTGGTAATCGCTCCGACGGGACAGATCTGCACACAGCCGCCGCAAAATTCGCAATCAAGCGGGTGAGAGCCGAAGTGCTTGATTTCCGTCATGGTGCCGCGACCGACCGGCGCCAACGCTTTGACGTCCATGACTTCATCGCAGTATCGAACACAGCGGAGGCACTGCACGCAGCGATTCATCTGCGTTTCGATGAGCGGACTGAAATACTCCTTTTGGAAGATGCGCTTGGTTTCAATGAATCGGCTGGACGCCGTGTACTGGTGCGAAAAGTCTTGCAGGTCGCATTTCCCCCCTTGGTCGCAGACCGGACAGTCCAGCGGGTGATTGGCCAGGATGAACTCGAGCACTGATTTATGGGCGTCGTTGACCACGGTGGTGGCGGTGCGCACGCTCATCCCTTCGTCGGCCGGTGTGCTGCAGGCCGTCTGAAGCTTGGGCATCTTTTCGATTTCGACCAGGCACATGCGGCAATTGGCGTCCGGTTTGAGTTTCGGGTGATAGCAGAAATGCGGAATCATGACGCCGACGCGGCGGGCCGCTTCGATCACCAATGTCCCTTTCGGGACGTTGACCGGCATCCCGTCGATCGTGATGCGAACCATCTGCGCTGTAGTCTCAGGCATAATCGAACTTTGTTATCTGATGATTTGTCGATCTGTCGATCTGAGGATTCGAGGAATGTCTTCCACTCAACAGATCATCAGATTGACAGATTCCCATCAATGCTTTCCTGCCGGCTCGGGCATGATCAGATTCGCCGCTTCCGCTTCGTTGATGAGGTCGATGTACTCTTGCCGCCAATGTTTCAGCGTGCTTTGGATCGGAGCGACTTCCGCGTCGCCGAACGCGCAGACCGTGCGGCCTGCGATGTTTTTGCATAGATCCGACAAGGTTTCAAGATCCTCCGTCCGGCCGCGCTTTGCCAAGATCCGGCGTAGAGTCTGTACGAGCCAAGAACTGCCTTCTCGGCAAGGACTGCATTTCCCGCAGGACTCATGGTAGAAAAATTCCAATAGCCGAAGCGCGGCCCAGACCATGCTGGTCCCTTCTTCCATCACCGTCACACCGCCGGATCCCAGCATCGATCCCGCCGCCGCAACGTGTTCAAAATCCAGTTTGACGTCGAGGTGGGCCGGTGTCAGAAAAGGCGCCGAGGCCCCACCGGGAATGAAGGCTTTCATCGGCTTGTCGGACCGCATGCCGCCGGCATGTTCAAACACCAACTCCCGCACCGTCATCCCCATCGGAACTTCATAATTGCCCGGTCGTTTGACATGCCCGCTGACACAAAAGACTCTGGTACCGGTACTCTTCGGCGGCGAGTCGATCGCCACAAACCATTCTGGGCCCCGGTTGACGATCTGGGGAAGGCTCGCCAACGCTTCGACGTTATTGACCACGGTCGGTTTATTGTAGAGCCCATGCGTGGCGGGAAACGGCGGCTTGATGCGTGGGAG
>NZ_JBLYIG010000523.1:0-6773 GCF_049222245.1 Nitrospira sp. BLG_2
TGCGATCGCGATGACCCCACCGACTTGAATCGGAGCAGCAATCAAGAGCAGCCGACGAAGAGAGGTCAGTTGTCTCAATGAGAATTCGATGCCGATGGTAAACAGAAGCAGCACGATCCCGATTTCCGCCAGCACATGCACCGTCGCGATATCGGAAATCAGATTGAGCCCATGAGGGCCGATCAAAGCCCCGGCGACGAGAAACCCCGCGATAGACGGCAGTCGAAATTGATGAAATAAAAACACCACCGCGATAGAGACGGTATAAATAAGCAGCAAATTGCCAAGCACGCTGTAGTCAGTCATGTCGAGTCTTCACTCTCGCTTCCGCGCAGGTAATGTATTCCCCGACCGGCACCTTGGCACCGACGACGTCTCCATCGAAATCACAGGATCCTCGGCCACCGAGAAGATACGCAGGATACCTGAGGTCTATGACAGGGACAAGGTAAAGCAGGATGTCGGCTGGGCATTTCTTGAGCAGAATACACATTTTTGTCATACCGCCGGTTCTGGGTCGGAGCGGCTTGGTGGTATCGAAACGAAGCGGAGCGAGAGTGTGAGAGAAGATCAGTGATCGCCAATCGTCTCTAAGCCGCTCCAGCATTGTGTTGCCCCCTCTAAAGGGGCATAGACCAAAGAATAAAGTATGCGTAGGGTGTGAGCACATTTTACCGGAATGACCACGACTCCAGGCACTGAGTGCCTTCGCAACACGATATGGAGGTTCCCATGTGGCCGACGCGGATCTTTTCTTTCTTAGCTGCAGTGCTGGCGGTTTTTTCCTCTACTCCGGTATTCTCAGATACCCAGACCGGATCGGATGTGACTTGGAAATGTCCTCAAGCAGACGGCAGCTTAATCTATACCAACAAGGAGAAGGCCGGCTGCCAAGTCATGGTGCTCAAACCGCTTTCTATTGTGCCCGATTTGGAGAATATGCCGACGGTTCCTCGAACCACGACCACCAGTGAATCCCATTATCATTATGGGGTGTCCCCCTACCAGGAACCCACTTCTGGAGCTGGAGCGCGTCAAGTACCGGATTGGGCGCGCGATTGGTATGCGAGCAACACGTCTTCCGGCTCGGTACAGGCGGAAGTGTGCTCGTTATACATGGAATGGATGCAATTGGTCCAGAAGACTCGCGGAGGAATGTTCTTTGGATCGGACCCTTCCTATGGGGGAGATGTCACCGGGCGTGTGCAACGGATGCCAAGCTATTCTTTTTACGATAATGCGCGCTACATCGCCCTATCGAGACTCTTCGGCACGGGCTTCGTGCCCGTGGGTTGTTTCTAGCTTTTCAAGCCGGACGCGTCAGACGCTATAGAACTCCCGATACCACTTCACGAAATGAGGGATACCCACTTCGATGGATGTGGTCGGCTTGAATCCGACATCGCGGGTGAGATCGTCGATATCCGCGTACGTTGCAGGGACGTCTCCCGGTTGTAAGGGCATCAATTTCTTCTCCGCCTTCTTACCTAATGTGCGCTCCAGGACTTCGATAAAGTGCTGCAGTTCGACGGGCTGATGATTCCCGATATTGTAGATTCGTGCCGGAGCCGAGCTGGTTCCTGGATCCGGCGTATCTCCTGCCCAGGCCAGATCGGCCGTCGCTGGGAGATCGAGCGTCCGGATGATTCCCTCGACGATGTCGTCCACATAGGTGAAATCGCGTTTCATCCGACCCTGGTTATAAACTTCGATCGGTTTGCCCTCCAAGATGGCCTTGGTAAAGATAAAGAGGGCCATGTCAGGGCGTCCCCAGGGGCCATACACGGTAAAAAATCGTAGACCCGTGCAGGGCAGCCGATACAGATGCGCGTAACAATGAGCCATCAGCTCGTTCGCTTTCTTGCTCGCGGCGTACAACGAGACTGGATGGTCCACATTGTCGTGAATCGAGAACGGCAGGTGGGTATTCCCGCCATAGACGGAGCTTGAGGAGGCATACACGAGATGGTCGATGCGACCGTGCCGGCAGCCTTCTAAAATATTCATGAATCCTTCGATGTTGCTTTCGGTGTAGGCGTGCGGATTGACCAGTGAGTACCGGACGCCTGCCTGGGCAGCGAGATGAACCACGCGTCGTATCGGTTCATCGGCAAAGAGATCGCGCATGCCTTGTCGATTGGAGAGATCGAGCTTGACGAAGCTAAATCGTTCGCGCGGCGTCAATTGAGCGAGCCGAGCCTGTTTCAATCGCACATCATAGTAGTCGTTGAGATTGTCGAGGCCGATCACCTGGTCGCCACGATCCAAAAGGCGCTTTGCGACGTGGAATCCGATGAACCCCGCGGCACCTGTGACAAGAATCGGCGACTGTGTCCCGGCCATGGCTGCTCCTTGAAGAAAAGTGGTCTATCGTTTCTTGCTCGCCTTCATGAACGGTGGATCGCCATGATCCAACCGATAGAGGGTCAGCGGAGAGAGGGCATCTCCCGCCGAAATGACATCGATCATCCCTCCGCTCATGGCTCGATAGAGATCGAGGGCGGAGGCACGATGATAGCGGCATTCCTGTGAAACCAGAAGGTCTTTCAATTTTACAGGGTGTTCCCAATGAGCCGTTAATAGTGCGGTTCTGGCGGGATTACGACGGCTGAACATGAAAGACAGGTGATCGGGGTACCATTCAGCTCCCCCGGTGGCGTATGACACAAACATCCGTGCGTGAGCGGCCGCGCAAATCTCGGCGAGATAGGCGTTCGTGAGATAGCCGTTCTCGCCGATATCCAGCCATCTGCCTGGATGAGAGAGCGCGGCATGGGCGGCATGGCTCCGGATCTCAAGCAACTGCTGTTGTGACGCCAACACGAGCGGAATCGGTCCGTATTGCCCTACCAATTGCTGGATGACATTGTCCTTGAGGGCGGACCGTCCATCGTTCGTCGGGCCGCTATCCGCATGGATCAGCACATTGTGCCCTCGATCCGAAATTAAGTAGCAATTCCTGGGCATATTCAGGTCGCAAGGGTCTTCTCCGTAGAAGGGTACGGAGACGACTGTACCGCCTTCAAACGGCCAGGTTTCTCCATGAGCCAGCTCGATAACTCGGTCAAAACCCAGTTCCGCAAGGAGCGACCGATAGTCAAAGAACAGCCCTGTTCGATCCCGCCGACTGGGCACGATGATCGGTGTGTCTTTCGGCAAATGCAGCAAGGTGCGGGGATCGACGTGATCATCGTGGTCGTGAGTCAGAAACACGGCGGAGGGTTTCGGGAAAAGTCCGCTCCAGATCGACGGCAACGGCGATTCGGCAAACCACGGCAGAAGCCATGGGTCGAAGAGGAGTACGGTGTCCCGTTGCCGGTAGAGGAGCGCGGCATGTCCAAGGTGCACCATATCCTGATCCCGGACGACGTCGAACCAATGCCGCCGGATAGAAGTCGTCGCAGAGACGGTCAGACAACCATAGTGATGCAATGATTCCATTATGCCGGTCAGCACCATCTGCGAATCACGCGGCATTGTCGATACCGCGGCTCGAAGATCGTCGGTCGTATGGGTTCCGTCGAGCAGACCAAGCAGTTTCCCGGCGCCGGGACCCAGCGGTCGTCCATTGAATCCGACAGGGATCGCTTGGTGATTGACCGCATGAAAGACACGAAGGCCACCGTTGGTCACGGTTGCGGATTTGCCCGGATCGGTCGGAAATTCCCAGTGAAAGGTCCCATCAGCTCGTCGTCCGCAGCGAATATGTTGCTGTAGATAGGGCCGTGCGTTCACCAGCTCTGCATAGGCATCTTCCAAACGGCGCTGCCGATCGGGATCGTCAAGCGGCGCCCGTTTCGAGAAGACATCGCTGATCGCCGTGTCGATCGAGCTGGACAGAAGACCATGAGCCTCCTGGAGACCGGCGACGACTTCAGGGGCCACTCCGCCCATGAACGGGAAGGGCCCCGGCGGCTCAGCACTTTCCAGCTGTACCCAGCACCAGGGAACCAGGCTTAGATATTGATTTTTGGGAAGGCTGGTCCAAATTCGGCTCATGAGTCGGCGCTGAACCTCAGCTTGCTGATCGCCGGTTCGTACAGAGCCTGGACCAGATTGCCGTCCGGATCGCTAAAGTAGAACGAATAGCTGCCGTCACGGTGCTGCTTGGGTTCCTTGGCTATTCGTCCACCCAGAGATACGATCTTCGGCAGGATCGCTCGGTACATCAGATCGACGGCTTGTGGGCTGTCGAGAATTACCCCGAGGTGATCCAATAACTGCGCCGACAGGGGCCGGTAAGAGGAGAGTTCATCTCGTGGGATCTGATGGAGCGCGAAGTTATCAATGCCGGAGCTAAAATACACGTTGTCCTGATCCGGTTCCCACACCGTCTTCATGCCGAGCAATTGCTCGTAGAATCGACGCGAACGAGGGAGGTCGGTGACGCGCAGGGCCACATGCCGAAGACCTCTATGGAGTGGAGCCGTCATACTGTGAGTAATTCGTTGGTCCAGCAAACAGCGCAGTGTGTATAGTTGCGTATAGTAGGGAGGCCGACGACCAGCCGTCAACGGAAAAGGGCCTCCTTTTATAGTATGATTTAGTCTGGATCGTTTCAGTCCATTACGACCATGACATTGAGCGGAGTGACAGTTGCCGCGTTCGAGAGCCGGATGGCGACAGAGATCAGCCGGCTGATCGAACGGTACGGCGGACGACCGTTAGTTGCCCCGGCACTGCGAGAGATTCCGCTGGATAATAATCCGGCAATTCAGGACTTCGGAGTCCGGCTCATGGAGGGGCGAATCGATTTGCTCGCCCTGCTCACCGGTGTCGGGGCCACAACGTTATTCGATTGCCTCAAAACTCATTATTCCTGGTCGTCAGTCGTTGCGGCATTCAAACACACGGCGATCATCGCGCGCGGCCCCAAGCCGGTTGCAGCCCTCAGAGCCGTCGGTCTTCAAGCAACCGTGACCGTGCCGGAGCCGAATACGTGGGTCGATCTTGTTACAGCTCTGGATCAGCATCGTCCCGTGAAAGGACTGCGGGTTGCTGTTCAGGAATATGGAGTCGTCAACCCTGATCTCGTGAGAGCGCTGGAACAGCGAGGGGCAGAGGTATTCGCGGTTCCGATCTATAGATGGGCATTGCCAGAGGATCTTGGTCCACTTCGCCATGCGCTTAATGAAATCATCGCCGGGCGAGTCAACGTGGTATTGATCACCAACGCTGCGCAGATGGACCATGTCATGCAGGTGGTGGAGCAGGATGGGCAGGTAGAACAATTTCGAGCGACGCTGGACAAGCTGGTCATCGCATCGATCGGTCCAACCGCCAGTGAACGCTTGCGTCATCACGGCTGGCCGGTGGATTTTGAGCCGTCACACCCAAAGATGGGAATCTTGGTAAAAGAAGTGTCCGAACAGGCTTCAAGCATGCTCGACCGAAAGCGATAATGTCGATTACCGGTCGCCGCTGTTAGCATCCGAGAACGGAATCCGCCCTGGTTGCACGGAACACCGGATTCTCGTTGAACTCTCACCGCGTCCAAACTTGTCGATCGGATTTTGACCTATGCAGATTTGGCTTATAGGTCCTTCCGGTCCGTTCTCTCTTGACGCTTGCCGCCTCTCAGCGTAGCCTCCCGCCGGGTTTCCATAAATAGGGAGAACATGACGGTGGAGGACTGGCCTTATCGCCTGCTCGCGTTTATCGGATTCTTTACGATCGCCTCGCTTGCTTGGGTGACGGGACGACGCACTCGGCTGAACTGGACGACCATCGGCGGCAGTGCGGCCTTGGCCTGGGGGCTCGGTATCGTGTCCTTTTGGTTTCCCGGAGCGCGCTGGTTATGGGGAATGATCAACGATATGGTCGTGGCCATGCTGACTGCATCTCAAAAAGGCACGCTCTTTCTCTTGGGACCGCTGGCGCTCGGCCCCGGCCAGACATTGCCGGATGGGACGGTGTCGGTGGGTTTTATCTTGGCCGCGCAAGCGCTCCCGGCCGTCGTGTTCTTTGCCGCCATTATGGCAGGCCTCTATTACACAGGTGCCATGCAAGTGGTCGTAGGGCTGTTTGCCCGGCTCTTCTATCGAACGATGGGCTTATCGGGCGCCGAATCTCTTTCCGGCGCCGCCAATATTTTCGTCGGCATCGAGGCCGGTTTGATCGTCCGCCCGTACCTGGCAGCGATGACCCGGTCGGAATTGTTGATGGTGCTGACTTGCATGATGGCGACGGTGGCCAGCACTGTCATGGGTATCTACGTCTCGGCGCTCCAGCATGTGGTGCCACAGATTGCGGGGCATTTGATTTCTGCCTCCGTGATTTCGATTCCCTGTGCGGTGCTCATCAGTAAACTGTCGTTTCCGGAAGACGGGCGGCCCGTGACGCTTGGGGGCGTGCCGTCCGGCAACGATCCGCCCGAGACGTCCGGTTCAATGGAAGGAGATGCCATTCCGCCGCCTTCCAACCTTATCGTCGCCTTGATCGAGGGGGCGGGGCAGGGCATGACAATGGCCGCCGGCATTGCGGCGCTGCTGATCGTGTTTCTCGGTTTGGAAGCTCTGGTGGATCTGGCGCTGGCGCAGCTCCCCATGCTCGGAGGAACTCCCCTCTCGGTCACCCGCGTCCTGGCCTGGCTGACCTGGCCGTTCACGATTCTTCTCGGTCTCCGTCCGGAGGAGTGGCAGATCGGCGCGGACTTGCTGGGTTCGCGGTTCGTCGAGACGGAAGTCGCCGCCTATTTCAAGTTGGCTGCATTGCAAGCGACATCGTCTCCGCCGCTCTCTCCACGATCCCTCACTGCGATGACCTACGCGCTG
>NZ_JBLYIG010000524.1:0-2530 GCF_049222245.1 Nitrospira sp. BLG_2
GCCCCATCACCAAGACACGCCAGCCAAAGGAGGAATGTGGTCAAGAATGCGGTCAAGATAGAGATGTGTTTCATGGACAACCTATCGGGAGGATGAAGACATACCGGAAATTCGAAACACCGCATGCCCGACTTTAACAAGTCATTTTTTCAGGAGTCAAGGAGGCAACGGACAATCGGATTGAGCTCGCGACCTCTGTTCGTTCAATTGATACTCGAACAAAGCGGAACTGCACGGTATCATCCATCTATCGCTGAATCACCGGACCTCCTTGCGTGTCTTGTGAACCGATGGCGTGAACGATCGTATCGTGGAGCTGCTCCACCGCTGCTTCTTTGGTGATCAGCGTGACCGCTCCGGCTCGCTGCATCGCGTCGCCGTTGTTATCCCCGATGTTCACGGAAATACCGATGATGATGGTGTCCGGCCATTTGGCTTTGATCTGCGTCGTGGCTTCGATCCCATTCATCTTCGGCATGTTGATGTCCATCACCACCACTCGCGGGCGGAGTTTCTCAACCGATTTCACAGCCTCCGTTCCATCTCCGGCCTCCCCGACCACCTGAATATCCGCATAAGTATCCCGCACCGATCGCAGCCCTTGCCGCACCATCGCATGGTCATCCACGAGCAACACCGGTACCATCATCTGTCCCATCGTGAGGCTATGGGCCTCGTCGGCACGAACGGTTGCACAGGCATCTCCGGATTCAGTGACTGGACGATACGGCTGGTTGTCTTCCACGCTTCTGGCCAGCGGCATGATCAGTGTCGCGATGGCCCCCTGCCCCGGAGCAGAGTGAATGGTGAACGAGCCGCCCAATGCCCGCATCCGCTCCTGGATGCTATAGAGACCAAACTTGGACGAGATCTCGCCACTAGGCACTCTCGCCTCCGCTGCGGCGGCAAGGTCGAATCCCGCCCCCTCATCTTTCACGGTCATGCAGAGATGGTCCACTCGCTTTTCCATCGTGAGAATTGCCTGCCCGGTGCCGGCATGTTTGGCCGAATTGATCAGAAGCTCCCGAACCGATTGAAAGAGCAACACACGTTGATCTTCCGGCAGGTTTGGACCTTGGTCGTCGGGCATGACGACGGTCACGGTTTGCTCATGTTTTTTCTTCATGTACTCAGCGAGCCATTTGAGACTGGCGGCCAGGCCATGATCACGCAGGACCGGCGGGCTGAGTTCCGCCACCAATGTCCGGCTATAGGTCAACGCATCGGACAAGATGTCATCGACCTTTTTCAGGATGGTTTCAGAGGTTGGCACGCCGTTTGCCGCCCGCCGCCCCTGCCCGATCGTCAACTTGCCGAGGACCAACATCTGCTGCAGATGGTCGTGCAGTTCGGTGGCCAGGCGTTTCCGTTCGCGCTGTTCCGCCAGATTCAACTCGCTCGTCAGCGCGCGCAGACGGTCCTGCGACTGTTGCAACTCAGCCGTTTTCACGTTTACCGCGCGCTCGAGCTCAATACTCCACCGCTCAAGACGTTCTTGAGCTTCCTTAATCTCTGTTATGTCATACGTGGCGCCAACGTACCCAAGAAGCTCTCCGCTGGCCGAGTGTCGGGGCTGACCGACAGACCGCATCCAGCGGTAGCGGCCATCATGCCGACGAAAGCGGAACTGCTCGTCCAACAAGGCATGCTTCTCAAAGGCACTGAGATACGCTTGGAGATAGCGGTGACGGTCCTCCGGGTGGACAAAGACCGCCCAGTCGTACTTTGCCGCGTCGACTTGATCAGTGATGCCCAGAAACTCGAGATATGCGCGATTGACGAACCGGGCCCCTTCTCGGTCATTCATCCACATAAGGACAGGCGTACTATCGGCCAGCGTTTTGAATCGCGTTTCACTCTCCCGTAGCGCCGCTTCCGCGTGAGCGCGTTCTAACCGTATCCAGATACGCGTGGTGAGTTCGCGCATCAATTCTATTTCATCGTCGCGCCAGTCACGTGGGATGGCGTCGGCAATTACAAACTGGAACCGCCATTCGCCTTCTCGAACCAGCGGCACGCTTACAAAGGAACCGATCGAGAGGGCAGCCATTTGCTCGGCATTCGTCCGCGCATCGTTCGCGGCGTCGCGCACGACGTAGATGACGCCGGTTCGACATGCCCGCCGAAAATCCTCGCTGTAATAGTCGCTGATGCGATGTGCCCCCTTCCAGCTCGGCGAATTCACGCGCTTCCACTCGTTGGCGACGGTGATAAGCCGCTGCTCCTCATTCACTTCGCCGAATGCGCAAACAGAAGCGTTGAAGTACTTGCCGATTTCGGCCCCGAGGGCGTCCATTGTTTCATCGACGCTCGTCGGCCGAGCGAGATCTTCGCTGACTTCGGCCAAGAAGGCTTGATGCGCATCGCGGCGTTTCGGTTCCGTGATGTCCTGCACGAGCCCAACCATGCGCTTGGATTCATTGTCTTCGACCAAATGGCCCCAGCCGGTAAACCAACGGAGCGATCCGTCCTGATGCCTCATGCGAAAGTGAGTATGGAAGACGCCGCGTCCTTCGCATGCCGCGGTAAA
>NZ_JBLYIG010000525.1:0-2499 GCF_049222245.1 Nitrospira sp. BLG_2
CCCACCGTCCTGGGGTTCTCTATCCTCATTGCGTTGGGCACTTACGGACCGCTCGGTCGTTTTGCTCACCTCTCACTAGCCTTCACCTTACACCGGCCTGGTGATCGCCTCAGTGTTTATTCGATGCCCCGTTCGTGATCCAGCCGACCAGAACAGCGGCTATTCGCCCATATCAAATCCGTGGCGATGAATGAAGGGTTGAACGGAATAGGAACAGCGGCTTGCACCATCATGTAGTCCGCACCGAGTGAGCCGATTGTCGGGCTCGATGCGCGGGCGGCTTTAAACCGGTCCTGTGCATCTCAGTCCGCGCGGATAAACCATTTCCCACTTCCCTTCAACCGGTCGATTCACTCTCTTCGCGATGCGCGAATCTGTGAAACAGCGCCTAGCGATGTCTCCATCCAGCGGTTTGACCTTTTAGATATTTCTCCGTCACACCTCACCGAAGATCTCCTTCAGCGAGAAGTCTGCACAGATGACCTCCAGATACTCCGAACTATCCTATTGACAGGGGACAATAAAGAATGTTACCAATGGATACACTATGAAGCCGCAGGACCTCAAACATATTCGAGAAGAACTAGGCCTCACTCAGCAGCAACTTGCCGACGTCTTACACACGACTCGCGTGTCCGTGGCACGCTATGAGACCGGTATGCGGAGGATTCCCGGTGTTCTATCGGTCGTGCTGAATCAATTACGACGCAAGACGGTCGTTCCAATGGCCGGTCTTGTTGCAGCTGGCTCCCCCATCGAGCCGGTACCGCAATCGGAACTCGTGGAGGTGCCTCCCAGTATGTTGCGAGGGGGAGATTCCTTTGCGTTAAAGATCAAAGGGGAGTCGATGAAAGACGAGGGGATTTTGCCGGGAGATCTCGTGGTTGTGCGCAAACAAGGCACGGCTAAAAACGGGCAGACCGTCGTTGCCCTCGTCAATGGCGAGGCGACGATCAAGACATACTTCAAGAAAGATACCCACATTGAACTTCATCCCGCCAATGAAATGATGCAGCCGATCGTTGTCCGACCATCGGATGAATTTCTCATCGAAGGGATTGTCATCGGTGTCATCCGGCATTGCGCGGTCTAACCAGAAGGAGGGAGCGATGATCGCCACAGAGCGAACAACCCTAACGAAAGACCACTTGATGGATTTGGAAAGAACCGTGGCAGCACTGGATCATCGATTGCGGGGGATCCAGTGGGGCCTGCAGCGAAGCGCTACGGGTTCACTGGTAGAGCGCTTTCGAAGCTTATTGCGCTCCAAGCAGAGAAGCCGGCTCATGTCGACAGTCTGCAATCAACATATACGTTCGAATACAAAGGTGGTGAGTCATGACGGTCCAAGAGCATAGTGCACCATCAGTGAGAACAGGCCCCTGTTCTGATTGCGGCATAGTCGTCGAGCGGCGGATGGAATCGATCGACGGTTTTACGCACTCCACGGTTCAACTCTGCCCAACTTGTTGGAATGCCTCCCGACAACGGCAAGTCTTCGCCGGCGGATGCTGTGGATAGGAGAAAGGCGCGCTATGAGAGCCCCAGAAGCGAGAAAAGGAATAGAGCAATTGCTGCTTACCGGCGCGACTGATTTTCCTCACAGGCTCTCTTCACGGTCCAAGATTGCCACGCAAGGAACAGAGGATCTGACCCACCATGCGGTTTCTCTAAGTTCATCTGATCGGCTGACAGTGCTGTATGGTCATTCGACTGTATTGAGGATCGTCTCGCAGGTTCTCATTGATCGTGCCTTGTCGGGACATCCGGTCGTATATCTGGATGGGGCTCATACATTCGATGCGTTGCTTATCGGACGACTGGCGCGCGGCCGACGTCAGCGACCTCGGAAAGTTCTGGCGATGATCCATGTGGCTCGCGCCTTCAGCGCGCGTCAATTGGAACGGTTGCTGTCTCAGTGTTTGGCCGATGCCTTGGAACGCTATCAAGCCGGTACGGCGGTGATCACCGGTCTCCTTGAAACGCTATCTGGCGACGGCCTGACGGACAATGAGATCAAGCGGCTGACGGACGGAATGATTGAATCGGTACGCCATCTCATGGCGCAGGGCTTTTCATTGCTCTGTCCCTGCCCTTCTATTCCAGGGCCTATGGCTTCAGCTCATCGGCTGTTTTCTCTATTGCGTTCGATGAGCGACCGTTGCCTCATATATGAAGTGCAAGGGAAAGTAGTGACAGAGGAAGTTCCGTTGGGCGCCACGCCCGCCTATGCAGAGCCTTTTGAGGGCATCAGCGTAGGCTCACCTCTCCCCTTCCAATCCACGGGCCAGTGCGCTACAGTTCACTTCATGCCCCCGTAGCTCAGTTGGATAGAGCAGCGGTTTCCTAAGCCGTTCGATACCTCCATACATCTCCTTGATAGAACAGTAAAACATCGCTCCAGGAGCGGCGTTGTGCTGTTTTGTGGACTCAGTTCTGGTCAGTGCACTTCAGGGGAATTTGGGCGAATTTTGCTGTACAGAGAACACGCCGGGAACA
>NZ_JBLYIG010000526.1:0-1730 GCF_049222245.1 Nitrospira sp. BLG_2
AAGATCCCGCTTACTGGCTTGAAGGACTAACTCCAACTCAAAGTCGGCGCGGCGAGCGCTCACCAGTGGAAACTCGTAGCGCTGCCGCTCACCATAGAGAGTTGGTGGGAGATCCGGTCCGCTGCCGGTGATGAGCAGCCCATCGACACGGTCAAGAAGCCGTCGTCGAGCAGACGGTTCCGCTACTAAAGGAAGGATCAGAGGAACACCGCCGAGCTCTTCAACGGCCCGAATGTAGCGACCCCGCACAAAATAAGTGGGCTCGTGCCCACCCATATCCTTCCTGTCACCGGCATTAAAGTCTGGGGTTATGCCAATGACAGGTCTCATAACTCAATGCGCAGACTAGTTTATTGGGGCAGGCGTGACCGTAGGTCCCTCATTTTCGGCAGCAACACCGAGAAAACGGATGGGTCGATCACCACTAAGATGATCAGGAAAAATGGCATAGTCTCCGAGAATGCTGGGGACCCAGATACTCTTGGCCGTTGGTTCACTGAATCCAGAAAAAACATAGGCGAGACCACCGACTATTCCACCCCCTATGGCAAACGCCGCTTTAAAAGGAAAATACAGAATCGTGGCGACGGCTGATGCAGCTCCCATTCCGGCTCCGGAATAGGTTCCTTGCTGCACCTCAGCGGATGACGACTGACTCCAAGCCGGAACAATAAGCATCGAACAGTACATGATGACAACAATGAGAACCACAATAGGGAATCTCACGTGAAGCCCTCCTTCCTTTTCAAATCCACGATGATGGAATGCATGAACGATCATACACGAGCCCCGGCATGCGTTATAACAAATTCGCTGATGAATGTAACCCCCGTGGACTTCAATATTACGAGGTTGATGACACTGAATGATGCGGGGTCAGATCCAACTCTCCCAAGATATAGGCGAGAACATAGTCTGCGCGATTGCCGACTTCCTGATCCAATTCGATCATCAACTCATCGGCGAGGATTCGCTGATTTTCTTGGGTCAAACCTGCCTGCAATCTGAGATCCAGTTTGCACCAACAAACGGCTTGTACAAATAAATCCGCTATCCGTTCCTGATACTGAGGACGCTCGTGGGGGGCGAGTGTCGTTATACTTTTCGTAAGTCGGTCAGCGAGACACATCTTCTGTCGAAGCACCTCCAGCTGTTTGGTGCTCACCTCGACAGATATCTGGATGCCCGCTTTCCAACTTCGTTTTTTCACGTTGAACACACAATTCAGTACGTCGGGTTGTTCCTCAACCGGCTCAGGCCCGAAGAAGAACGTGATTCGATAAGATGAAATATCTCGGGGTGATTGTGGAATCATGGGGAGCCATTGTACCATGATTCACACGGGCTTAATTGACGGCCCTGTATCTCAAGGATAAGATGAACTCATGAACGATACGACCCACCGAATGCGGATCATTGCGATCCAAGAAGCACTTGGAGACATGGGCACGGTAGATGGATGGCTTTTCTACGACTTTCGCGCCAGCGACCCGCTCGCCTATCGGGTTTTGCTCCTTGATACGACCCAGCATGTCACTCGGCGCTGGTACTACTGGATCCCTACGTCGGGAGAGCCGGTCAAAGTCCTTCATAAGATCGAACCCCACATACTGGATGAGTTACCTGGTCAGGTCCAGCAGTACGTCTCGTGGGAAGAGCAACGTCTCTTATTGGCCTCCCTGTTGCGAGGTCGACGGCGGATCGCCATGCAATACTCACCGTTCAACGCT
>NZ_JBLYIG010000527.1:0-4094 GCF_049222245.1 Nitrospira sp. BLG_2
CGAATCGTTCCAGCTTTCTCGTGAACTAGCCAAGAAAATCGAACAGGAATTGACCTATCCGGGACAGATCAAGGTGACCGTCATTCGAGAAAGTCGATACGTGGAATACGCCAAATGAAGGTTTTATGTATCGGGGACATCATGGGGGAACCGGGCCGTCGGGCGATCGCGCGGGCGGTGCCGCGGCTGATCGCACAACACCGTATCGATGCGGTCATCGCCAACGGCGAAAATCTTGCCGGAGGCTTCGGGATCACGCCTGAGCTGGCCGAGGAACTGTTCGAAACGGGCATATCGGTTATTACCACCGGAAATCACGCGTGGGATAAGAAAGAGGCGGTCGATTACTTTTCACGGGAGCCGCGTCTGTTGCGTCCGGCGAATTATCCCGCGGGAGTCCCGGGAAACGGGAGTGTCGTTATTGAAACCGCAGGCGGCGAACGGCTGGCAGTCATGCAGCTGATGGGCCGGGTGTACATGCCGACAATCGATTGCCCGTTTCAGACGGCAAAACGCGAATTGTCACGTTTGAAGCTGGAGACCTCCGCTATCGTGGTCGACATGCATGCGGAGGCCACGTCCGAAAAGATGGCCATGGGGCATTTTCTGGATGGGGAAGTGGTCGCCGTCGTCGGTACGCATACGCATGTACAGACTGCCGATGAACAAATCCTTCCGAAGGGTACGGCGTACATCACGGATATCGGCATGACGGGGCCGCTCCATTCGGTCATCGGTGTCAAGAAAGAATTGGCGATCGAGAAATTTTTGACCGCGATGCCGAGGCGGTTTGAAGTTGCCTCAGGACCGTCCGTATTTTGTGCGGTCCTGCTGGAGCTCGATCCTCGCTTGGGCAAAGCGATTGCCTTTGAACGAATTCGCCTCATCGATTAGACAGCAATAGCAGCTCGGGGCGGGGTTGGTGAAAAGAATACGCCTCGTCTCCAAGACACCGGGCACTCACCGACTCGCTCGTCTCGCGGCGAAGCCGAGGGCGCCCGTCCGCAGACGTGACGCTCGTTATTCTTCGCATCGCGGACCCGTGCAGCGATCGATGAATATTTTGCGCGCTTCACGAGCTTCAAAGAAGAGGACACACGACTACGTACTCTCGCCAATCCCTTTCTCCTTCCGATCTGATCTCGAGACACGTCCTCACCGTCTCGGAACTGACTGCCATGGTTCGGGTTTCCCTCGAAACTGACTTTGCCGAGGTGTGGCTGGAAGGGGAAGTTTCGAACCTGCGTGCACCGGCTTCCGGGCATCTCTACTGTACACTCAAGGACCAGACGAGCCAGATTCGGGCGGTGATCTTCCGTTCGGCGGCTGTTCGTTTACGCTTCAGTCTGGAGGAGGGACTGCATGTCGTGGTGCGAGGGCGACTTTCTGTGTATGAGCCGCGTGGAGAGTACCAGGTCATTCTGGATTATCTCGAACCCAAGGGGAGGGGTGCCTTCCAGTTGGCGTTTGAGCAACTGAAGCGTCGTCTGGAAGCCGAAGGGCTCTTTGATCGGGAGGGCAAACAATCATTACCGGTGTTCCCTCGGACCGTCGGAATCGTGACCTCGCCCACCGGGGCGGCGGTTCGGGATCTGATCACGGTGTTGCACCGTCGCTGTCCAGTGTTGAAGATCATCATCGCGCCCGTACAGGTGCAGGGGCTTGGAGCGGCTGAACAGATCACAGCCGCCATTCAGGCATTGAACGGGCTTGGTGTGATCGATGTCATGATCATCGGGCGGGGCGGTGGCTCCTTGGAAGATCTGTGGAGTTTCAACGAAGAAATCGTCGTACGAGCCATCGCCGCGTCACGGGTCCCCATCGTATCGGCTGTGGGGCATGAAACGGATGTGACGCTGGCGGACTTTGCTGCAGACGTACGGGCCCCCTCACCGTCCGCGGCCGCCGAAATGGTTGCCCCGGTGTTGACCGAGATTGTTGAGCGGCTTGGCATGCTCACCGCCTGCTGTCGGCAAGCCATAAGCTCGCGATGCCTGGAGCAGCATCAGCGACTTGATCTTTTGCTTGCCCATATGGATAGCATTAGGTTTAGGGTTCTCAAAGAAGCTCAGCGCGTGGATGGCGCCGTGGCAGGCATGCGAGAAGCAGTCCGAGCCCTGCTGAGGCAAACGATGGTCGATGCGCAAGCATGGACGCAAGCGCTGATGTCGAGGAGTCCGGAGCTTCAAGTACGTCGTGATCTGGTGATCGTTCCGCAGTTGCGGTCACGTTTGATCGCCGCCGTGAACCATGGCCTCAAGCGGAAGGCCGAGCAAACCCATGCCTATCTCGGACGATTCAACGGGCTGAGTCCGCTCGCCATTCTGGATCGAGGTTATGGGATTCTTGAGACGATGCCTGGACGCCGAATCATTCGGGATGCCGGACAGGTCTCCGCCGGAGAAGAGATCCTGGCACGTCTCGCCAGGGGCAAGATCCGGTGTCGTGTGGAGGAGGTGAACCTTGATCCGTCGGTTTAAATGCCGGTTGAGACTTCGTTATAATGGGCTGCGTGCCGTCATAAAAGGAGATGGTTGTGGCTGGAGTGAAGTTTGAACAAGCGATGGCGAGACTAGAAGCCATCGTGGGTGAATTAGAGAAGGGAGATCTGCCGCTCGATGAATCGCTAAAGATTTTTGAGGAAGGCATCCGATTGTCCAAGAATTGTCTAAGAGTATTGGAAGAGGCCGAGCGGAAAGTGGAAGTTCTCGTTCATGACAAGAATGGAAAGAAACAGTTACGCGCCTTTACATCAGATGATATTGATGTGCCAGGTTCCGCTGAAGATTCATAATAAGTCGCTCTTCTGTTTACGTTCTTTTCCGGACTTTCCTTTTTACGATTCTGATGGGTACAGTCATACGACGCGGTAGGGATCGTTGCGACTATGTGCTCACGGTTCAGGGATTTGCGCAGAGCCGGGACGCTGCCGTCAGGATGATTCTCGCGGGTCAGGTCAAGAGCAACGGGGCGATCGTCGACAAGCCGTCCAGGATGATTCCTACCGACGCCGTCATCGAGATTATCGGAGGGAGCAGACCGTTCGTCAGCCGCGGCGGCGAAAAGCTGATGGCAGCTCTGGACGCCTCTTCGATCGCACCTCAAGGCATGATCTGTCTCGATGTCGGGTGCTCGACCGGAGGGTTCACCGATTGTTTGCTCCAAAGAGGGGCTGGGAGGGTCTACGCAGTTGATGTGGGATATGGTCAGTTCGATTGGCGGCTCCGGCAAGACCCACGCGTCGTGTTGATCGAGCGGACAAACATTCGCTATATATCCCCTTCTGCCATCCCGGAGCCGGTTGATCTGGTCGTCATCGATGTCTCGTTTATTTCATTGACGAAGGTGCTTCCGCCCATCATGCAGTTTCTCCGTTTTCCAGCCCGCGTGGTTACCTTGATCAAACCACAGTTTGAAGTGGGAAAGGGACAAGTGGGTCGAGGGGGCGTCGTGCGTGACGACACACAGAGAGCGGAGGCTGTTCAGAGAGTCGTACGGTTTGCGGAGGAAATAGGACTGCGGGCGGTGAGGACCATTGTTTCTCCGATCAAAGGGAAAAAGGGCAATCAGGAAATATTAGCAATCTTTGAGTACAACACATCCTTTCGTGGTATGTAAGGAGTGTCGTAAATGAGAGCTCATTCAGGAGGGCCAATGAAAGTACTTGTGACAGGCGGCGCAGGGTTTATCGGGTCTCATGTGGTGGACCGGCTTGTGGAAGAGGGACATCAAGTGGTCGTCGTTGATAATTTATCGACTGGAAAACGAAAGAACGTTAACCGCGCGGCGAGTCTCTACAAAACCGACATTACCAGCAGGCGTCTTGAGCGGGTTTTTCGCAATGAACGGCCCAACGTTGTCCTCCATCTCGCGGCTCAGGTCAGTGTGCGTAACTCGGTGGCAGACCCGGTGTTCGATGCGCAAGTCAACGTCTTGGGAACCATGAACGTGCTACAACAAGCGGTTCGGTATGGTTGCCGAAAGGTCGTGTTCTCCTCGTCCGGCGGAGCGATCTACGGCGAACAGGAGGTGTTTCCGGCCGCTGAATCTCATGTCACCAACCCGCTATCACCCTATGGCATCAGTAAACTGTG
>NZ_JBLYIG010000528.1:0-13888 GCF_049222245.1 Nitrospira sp. BLG_2
GAGGACGGCAAGTCGTAGTTGATCACGTGTGATACCTGCGGAATATCCAGCCCGCGTGCCGCGACATCAGTCGCCACCAGTAATTCGGTTTGCCCGGCCTTGAAGGCCTGCATGACACGGTCACGCTGCCCCTGGCTCATGCCGCCGTGAATGGCCTCGGCTCGATGACCACGGCCCGTCAACATTGCCGTCACTTCATCGACTTCCAGTCTGGTTCTGCAGAAAACCAACGCGGAGTTCGCGCCTGCCACCTCGATGACGCGGGCGAGGGCCGCCGCCCGATGCGGCCTCGCGGCGATATACGCCGTCTGCTGGACACGCGGGGCCGTGCCGGCCTTGACCGGTTCTTTGGCGATAGTGATCTCGATCGGATTCTGGAGATGCCGGTGCGCGATCGCGCGGATTCTTTGGGGAATTGTCGCTGAGAAGAGGGCGGTCTGTTTAGCCTTAGGTGTCCCGGCAAGGATCGCATCCAAATCGTCCGCAAATCCCATGTCAAGCATTTCATCCGCTTCGTCCAATACGACGGTCCTCACCTCCTGTAGTTTCAGCGTGCCACGGCGAATATGATCCAGGGCTCGACCGGGTGTGGCGACGATCACGTCGACACCACGCTTCAGGGCGTGCAACTGCGGGCCGATCGCCTGTCCACCGTACACCGGTAATACGCTCACTCGTAATTCTTTTCCGTACCGCTGCACTGCTTCCCCGACTTGGATCGCCAATTCACGGGTCGGTACGAGCACAAGTGCGGACGGACGTACTCTCGCGGCATGGCCGATTCGCTGCAGCATGGGTAATGCGAAGGCGGCGGTTTTGCCGGTGCCGGTCGCCGCCTGTCCAAGCAGATCCCGGCCCGAGAGGAGCGGAGGAATCGCCTCGCGCTGGATGGGGGTGGGTTCTTCGTAGCCCAGCGTTTCCAATGTCGCGAGCAGCGGTGCTTCAAGTCCTAAGGCGGCGAAGCCGGGTGAAAACCCTGTTACGGTCGGAATAGTAGACTCTGAGGATGGGCCATGTTTCATATGGTGCTCAACGCCTTTCTGCCGTCGATGGTCGTGGAACGACTGTTCACAGGAGGCTGGATGTTACGTTGAATGTGGCGGTAGTGCAAGATCGATCGGAATGGATCCTCAGAGAAGGTCGCGAGCAGACCGGCGAGCATCAACAGTTTTGAACTAAGTACTGGAGGAGGAATCGATCCTCAGTCCGTCGGACAGGGATCAGTGTATCTGAGGATTGCTTCCGGACAGGCGCTCGGCGTCCACCCGCCCGGATACAGGCGACATTGTGATCGGTATGGGTCATCTTCTGTGCGACGCCGTCGAACAAAGAGACCTATTGCTTCTATGACTTCGGCAGGGCCAATGCGCGTATTGGAATGAGCCGATCCTCCGCCGGAATAAGGAACATCATTTGTGCGAGTGCTCGGTACCTCGCTTCCAACTCACGGCATCGATTCACGAACCGGCCGGCGGATAATCTGGGGAAATAGTCCCGGTGCTGTTCGTAAAAGAGCGCCCGGCGTCCCCAACGTTCAGCCTTGAAGATACACAACCGGGTGACCAATTCCAAAAGATGGTTCGGTGACAACCGTTGGGGTCCTCGTCTCACCGGAGCTGGGATCACAGAGGTGGATACAGTCAGTCCCTTTATCACTTCCTTCATGGCGCGGCCTCCTTGTAGATATCGCCTGACCGTCGTTTTGAGCCTCATGACTCAAGCGTTCATAGTATGCGTTCATCCTGGTATCATCTTATAGTCCTGAAACATAAAAGGATCATTAGAGGGAGATGAAAAATTCTTCATAAAGACTGAAAGTTGATCACCCGATTGCCGTACCGTGCGGAAGAGCGTGGCGCTACTCTTTGTATCGTGCAGGGGGTACGAGGCTGACATCGGCAATGGCAGTCGCGTGGACCGGAGGATGGACCCCTTCGAATGTCGCCGGAAACACGTACAGGCGTTCCCCCACCGAGAATAGCAGCCGATATTCCTTTTCGGCATCATGATGCAGATACACGGTGAGCAATGAGGATGTCGTTTGTTTATCGACGCGCGCCCAATTCAGGCCTAGCTGCGCAGGGACCACGTAGAGACCGGCGGCAATGGCGGCGAATGCGATATACGTCATCGACTGGTCAATGAGCCGGCCCCTTGTCGTGAGCTGTACCACGACCAGCTCGAGCGCAGAGCTGAACAAGAGCAGCAGCGCGGCGACACCAATAATCGACAGAACGATAGCCGAGATAACATAGCCGAACATGCTCAGGAGCGGGACTATCACTAAGAGAGAGAGCAGGAACCATGAACCGTACCGAACCAAAATCACGGAGAGCCTGAACTGAAAACTCGCCGTCACGTCTTGATTCCCGATCACCGCGAGATTCGTCGTCGCCAGATACCCGAAGTAGAGCATCAGCAACAGCGGTACCCAGCTTTGATTAAAATAGATCGCCGCCGGAACCTCTTCCAAGATCCACGAGGCTCCAAATTCAGAGAAATAAGCTTTCGTGTAAATCGATCCGGCCAGATATGCCACTCCAGTAATGACGGCCAATCCGGCCAACGCCTTCGGTGTCTGCTCGATGAGTCGTCGAGCCCCTGCTCGGGAAGATGTGCTCTTGTCGGGAGCGTCATGGGGCATGGGGCGCGATGAAAATCTCGAATGGCCGGTCATTCTGGCTGGTCTTTCGACATCACCCAGCTCAGGTCAGGCTACTCTTCCACACGGTTCAACACAAGTGCGGGAGATAGGGGGGATTCAGAAGAACAGGAATCCGCCGAAGCCGATGGCCGACTTCGCGTCTTCCCTCAACCGGGTATCAAGGTGACGTGCACGGTCCGTTCACGCGGGCCATCGAGTTCGACGAGCATCACCGATTGCCACGTGCCGAGCACCAGCTTTCCGGCCGATACCGGAACCGTCAGCGACGGTCCAAGAATCGACGAGGCCATATGGGACCAGGCGTGCGCGGGATTATGCGCATGCTGAAAACGAATTCGAGGAATCATCTCTTCGACGACCTCCAGGAGATCATCGTCGGTCCCTTCCCCGATTTCCCCGGTGGTCAACGCGGCGGTGGTGTGCGTCACAAAAATGGCGCAGAGGCCCTCCTGGATCTTCGCCTGCCGGATCACCGTCTCAAGCCGATCGGTCAAATCGACGATCTCTTTCTCGGCGGCCGTTCGAATATGGAGTGCTTCGCTCATATGGAATTGCCCTAGAAAAGTTGAAGAAACATCATCATAGAGAAGGCAGGCATCCCTCTCTACTAGGAGAACCCCGACGAGGTCTCAATCCGTGCGTCGCGTGAATGTGAAGAGAGACCGAATCCCGGGAAACGACGTGTTGATGACCTCTTCGGTCGGACCCACGAGCGTCATGGCAGGATAATAGTGCCGGATCCAAAGCCGTCCAAGATACACAGGTACAAAATACAATATGCATCCGGCCGCGATGAGACTCAAGCCGCCCGGCAGTCCGACTGTGTCGGTGGCATGCAGCAACCGTTTCCCCACGACCGCGGCGAGCACTGCCGCGCCGACCATCGACTCCATTACCCATAGAAATTGCGTCACGGTCAGTTTCAGGGGCAAGCACCGGAGCGGCGAGACATACAGACGGCAGGGTGCTTGGGGGAGAGCGGTCAGTAGGCGATGTCCCATACGGTGGACTGCCCAGCTGAGCACAAAGCCTATGAGGCTCTGAACGACGATAGCGATGGGGGATTCGTTGGCGACAATGGAAGCAGGACCGATCATGAACATCATGGGTGCCGCATAGATGGTGCAGCCCAAGATGTCTTCATATGTGAAGGTACGGACAAGATCTCGACAACTTTGCGTAAAGGAGTCTGGGGGGCCGGAAGGTACATCCATCAGAACATGTCCTCGATGACACACGCGAATAAACGGGGTCTTTGTAAGGGAAGAAGAGGGCTGGTGTCAACCGATTGTGAGGCGGAAATGCGTCCCCGGCATACTGGCCGAGTGAGATGGGAATCTAATTATCATTGATCGTGGAGGCAACTATATTCATGGGAATGCGATCTAGCCTTTAAAGGCGGCGGCGGCCTCTTCTTCCGTGCGACATAATTGGATGTTCTCGCCATACACGCGTTCCAGCAGATTAAAGCCGCTTGCCTCAAGCGCTTCTTTGACCATCCCTTTTGCAGCGGCAATCTTCATCTGGCCTTGAACATTGTTAAGCTGCTTGCCAGCCAGAATAAGGACCCGGATGCCGCCGCTGCTGATGTAATCCACATCAGCCAGGTTAATGACGACTTTTTTCGCGCCGGCATCGATAATCCTCTTCATTTCCTGGTTTCCCTGTTCGGCGGTGGTGGCGGAAAGGCTGCCCTGCATCTTGACGAAGGTGATTCCGGCGTTCTCGCGAGAGGTCACCGTCAACGTGTGTCGGGTCTCTTGGTCCATGGGTGCACTCCTTCTTTCTTTGCCTCTTCTCCAATAATCTTTTTCAAAGCGGCCGACTTATTCGAGTCGAGTCGACTCCCCTACCGCTCCAGCGCGCCCATCATACCATCGATATGTTCGCGATTCCATCCGAACGATATCCAAGACGCGCCGACGATGCACTGTGTTTCGGCCGATCGAACGGCGGTATTAGCGAATCTCGCGGACCTTCGAGATGGCGTCTTCAAGCGTGGGGGCATGGAGGCTCATCACCATCGCCCCACTCAATTGGAGCACCGTTCTGACGTGATCGTTCCCTCCACTGAGCACGACTCTCCCGTCTGTTCGGCTCATGGTCATCACGGCTTTCAGGATCACCCGCAGTCCAATGGATGAAATGTACGAGATTTTGGAGAGATCCAGGACAATTTTCCGTTCCCCACGCTCGATATGCTCCATCAGGATACGCTCGACCTCCGGTGCGCTGTTCGTGTCGAAGCGGTTCTGCGGGGTGACGATCATCACGTCACCACTTCGATGTGATGTGACACTCATTGCGGTGCTCCTAAGGTGTTGGTCCGGTTGTGGCGGTTTCCGTTCCCTTTCGAACGCCCTGATTCCGGTCCGATCGGGACGTCTCATAGAGGCGGACGGTTCAGATACGAACTTCTTTTTCACTGTCAAAACGTTGTGTCCCACGTTGCGATGGTACGTTACCTCATCAAACATCGAGCGAATCAAGTGAATTCCCAAACCGCCGATCTCGCGTTCATGCAGGAGCAGCGACAAGTCAGGCGTGGCGACCGTCAAGGGGTTGAAGGGAGTCCCATCGTCCGTAATGGTCAGAACCACGCACTCATCGCGCACTTCGCCTTCCACCACGATGGTGTGTTCCGCCGGATCACCCGGGAAGGCATACTGCACGACATTGTTGAGCAGATCATCCAGCGCCATGTTGAGTGTGGGGATCAAGGGTTTGGCTCGTTCCCATTGCGCCACATACCGCTCAAAAGCCGTCTGTATCGTGGGAATGGCCGCCAATCGGTTGAGCATTGATTGACGAAACACCCTCACCGCCACATCGGACGGGGCGATCCCGAGATACCGTATCCCCAATATGGTGATATCGTCGGCCTGCGGGGCGTCACCGGCGAAGGCCTTCACCGCTTTCATGACCTCACCGATGCGATCGACGACCGAGGCGGCCCTGGATTGGTCGAGAACCGTTTTCAATCGATCCTTGTCGAACAGTTCGCGCCGTCTATTGTCGGCTTCGGTCACCCCATCGGTGTACAAGAAAAGCTCATCTCCGGGACCCAACTGGAAGAGGCTCTCCTTGCAAACGATGCCCGACATGGGGCCGACGAGAGGCCCGTCTTGGGCCGTCAACCACTCAAACCGCCCATCCCGTCGCTTGAGCAGCGGAGGATTATGGCCCGCGTTGGTCGTGAGGAGCGTGCCGTCCCGGAGATTCAAGATGCCCAGGTACAGGGTGACGAACATGCAGCTGTCGTTCTCCGCGCTGAGCGCGTCGTTCACATGTGTGACGATACTGGCGGTCGAGGGATCCGATGATGCCCGAGTCTTCACCATGATTTTGGTCATGGCCATGAACAGCGCGGCAGGAACTCCGTTGCCCGACACGTCTCCGATCACGAAACAGAGCCGATGATCATCGATCAAGAAGAAATCATAGAGGTCGCCTCCGATCTCCAGAGCCGGTTCGAGGACCGCATAAAGCTCCAGCTCCTTCCGATCCGGGAAAGCGGGAAAGACGCGCGGAAGCATACTGAGCTGAATATCCCGGCCGACATTCAGCTCTTCCTGCATGCGGGCCTTCGCCGCCTCCACCAACGCCAGCGAATCCGCTAAACGCGCTGTGGCATCCTCGGCAGCCTGCTCTGCGCGTTTCAAGGCCGTAATGTCGGTGGCGATGGCGACGATGTCGCCGTCGTGCGTCATCCGCTCGTGAATCTGGAGCCACTCGCCGCTGGAACGGTATTGAAGATAGGGGCCCTGAGGATTGCGATGCATGTCGAGGTGCTTCTGTATCCACGATTCGACATCCCCGATCGCGGCGGGAACATCACCCCGTTCGGCCACACGGCGAATGATCGATTCGAACGAGTCGCCAAGTTGCACTTCATTGCCGATTCCTGAGACCGCTTCGCGATATTTTTGGTTGCAGATGACCAGGCGGTCGTCCGAGTCAAACAGCGCAAACCATTGGGGAACGCTCTCGATGGCTTCGATCATCCGGGCATGGCTCTCGCGCGCCAGGCTTGATGCCGCCGTCACTTGCCGATCGATGATGGCCAGGAGGGTCGAGAGCGATACGGCGACCACCGCGAGGAGATCGACTTCGATTCCCGGCGGCGGAGCAACGGTCGTCATGTCGGACATACTGTACGTTCTGTAGGTTGGAATCATCCCGATGAGGTGGGTCCCTGCAAGAGCAAATCCCATGGCGGTCGCCTTTTCCGTCACCCGCCAGTTTCCGTGCGCGATATTCCAGGCACCGAGTCCGAGGACAATGATACTCAGTGCCACGATCCCCACAATCGACAGCACAAAAGGGAGCGCGTCATTCTGGAGATCGATCGGCTGGTGGACGGCCAACATGCTGGTGAAATGGGTCATGGCCATACAGGCCCCCATCAGCATTCCCCCGGAGACGAGCCGCATTCGACTGTCGGCATGGCTGCTGATGATGTACACGGCTACGGCTCCTGTCGCACCGGCGGACAGAAGAGAAAGAACGGCGAGCGCCGAGTCCTGGGTTGCCGAGACCGAACGGCAGAACGCCAGATTACCGATATAGTGCATGGCCCATATTTCAAGGCCGGCTGCGACGGCACCGATCGTGAGCCATCGCACCTTGACCGGGTCTTGATCTGGCGCGCGCATCCGTTCGGCGATGCTGAGGATGACATAGGCAGCCGCGCCTCCCAGCAGCATCGAGGAAACGGCAAGCAAGGGATTACATATTCCGAGCAAGATGAAACTCCACTCAAGTCACGTCAATGGGCGGCGTAGACGTCATAGCAAGCGCCCTTCATCTTGGATCCATTGCGGCAAGTCAACGTGGATATGACACTGATATTTTCGGCATCACCGACCCCGCGAGGCTCCACGGCACGGTCAACGCACCTGTTGATTGAGACGATCCCAGCGAGGAGTCCTCGTGGCGGGATCGACCGACCAGTAGACGAACACCGCCTGCCCCAGAATGTATTCCTTGCTGATCGGCCCCAAGAAGCGGCTATCCAGACTCTCTTCCCGGTTGTCACCCAAGACGAAATAGGCATCGGGAGGCACGGTCACCGGCCCAAGATTATCACGGACGTTTCCGGCCATGCTGGATCGGTCAGTATGTTGCACATAGGGTTCGGTCACAGCTTCTTCGTTCCGAGAGACTACTTGATGATGAATGTCGATCCGATCGCCGGGAACCCCGATCACACGGTGGAGAAAGAGTGTCCCGTTCTCGTCCGGATAGCGATAGACGACGACATCACCGCGCTGCGGTTCGGCTGCGCGATACACAGCTATGTGCGCAATCACATGGTCTCCCGGCAAAAGCGCCGGTGCCATCGCCTCATTCGAGATCTGGAACAGATGCGACCGTGCTCGTACCAACGGCAATAGGTCCGGCAGGCGGTCCTTCACAAAATTCCAGCGGAGTTCCTGCACTCTCGACGTCGGGATGAGGACTTCCCTCTCATATCCATCGACTAACCGCCCGGCTTCTGTGGCCGGCAACGTTGCGACATAATATTGCGCGAGATGATGCTCCCAGAAATTTGCCGGGGCCAGATTAAACAGCATGGCTTTGAGCGCCCGTGCAAACGACTGCGCGATGAGCTCCATCTCCGATGGAGCGAACGGACGAGCGAGATCAGACTCGACTTCCAGCTGATGGCTGAATCCCGCCACATCGGCTTGGTCCACGATCGACTCATACAATCGATCCGACGCTACCTCCAGGCCCGCCAACTGATAAAAAACAGCCGGTGACTCACCATCACGACCCGACTGCACCACAGGAGCGGTGCCGCACCCAGCCCACAGTCCACTACATGTCACAAGACAGATGGCCATGCAATAAGAAGATCTGCCAAGGGTGCGGGACATGAAGGAGATAATCCGGAGGTTCAGTCTATACTCCTCTCGGTTCTGTATCCGGGGAGAATACCGCACTGGGGTTCGGTAGGGAAGCCCACCCACCTAAGGCTACCGCCACACGCGAAACAGGCCAGGGCGACACTCTGTGAAGTTCTTTAACAGGCCATCCTCCTGGCGAACGACCAAGCCTAGGTCTCTTCCCAGCCCTCGATTAAGCTCGACAGCCATACACTAAGAACACGATATGGGAAGGAGTCGCTATGCGCAGCGTATTGATTGGCATCATGGGAATCACCGTCATGGTGGTCGTAGCCGGAGCTATGGATAGTCAAGCGGCGAACGAGCCGTCGACCATTGCGCCGGGCGGTGGGAAGAGCCCGGTGACCGGGGGACGGCCTGACGAGCAGGGTCCTCGATTGGGGCCCGGCAATCGTGGCACCGGAGAGCCCGGCAGACCGTTGATCGACCCCAGCCAAGTGCGGTCCGTGCCGTCTGGGCCCGGGACGATCATCGGACAGGTGTTGTCCATTGTAGGCGATACCTACGTCGTGCGGCAATCTGACGGCCATGAAGTGATACTCAAGTCTACAAACGCCACCGATGTGCAATCGGTGATCAATATGGGAGAGTCCGTGGAGGCCCAGGTGGATTCAGCGGGAGTATTGACGCAAATCAAACCGGCGGGCCGGTGAGGATACGGACAACTCCGACATAACGAAGGCTCTTGGGACGACGTCCTCTATATCTCTCGATCAATCTCCGACAAGATAGTCAAAGGTCTCCGGGTTCACGAGGTCGCAAGTCATGGATTCCCCACCACCGCTCGGTCCTTGGACCCGTCCTCCGACAATTTCTCAATAGATAGGCCGGCATCCCAACTCCTCTAAACTGTACGTCACGCGTGTCCCAAGTCCACGATCGAAAACCTAAAAATGCTGGCCAAGAAGCTGCATCCGTTATGTAATGACGGCCAAGACGGTTTACTCAACAGGAGAGCACGATCATGATCTGTCGAATGGCTATCGGCGTTCTCGGCCTCACGCTATGTATCGGGATTTTGGTATATCCAAACGAGGGAGCAGCTGAATGGTACGGTGATGCCTATGCGGGGGCTGTCTGGACTTCAAACACGGACCTGACCGTCAATAGCTCGTTGGGAACCACGACGACCTACCAAGACCTCGACGTACACAACAATTGGACGGCTGGTGGCCGTGCGGGGTACTGGCTAGACAAAGAGAAGATGGACTGGCTTGGATTCGGGCTGGACGTTTTTTTCTTCCACCTCAAGACCCCTCCAGGGCAACAGGTGGGCGTGACCGGTGGCGGAGGCACTACCACACAATTCGCCCATTGGAGCTTGCCTGCATGGGGAATCGGCTTCGATGTGCTCCGTTTGCGTCTCCCGCTCTTCCGAGACGAACAGTTCGTCCATGGGCGCGTGCAGCCGTTCATCGCCGCTGGGCCGACGCTGTTCATTACCTACGCGGGGCAGAACACGTTTGTCCAGCCGGGCGGACAAAGCTCCACCGACGTGTCCGTCGGCGCCAAAGTCGACGCCGGAGCGACCGTCATGATCACGAAACGGATCGGAGCATTCGCGCAATATCGCTTTACGCACTTCACCACCGAATTGGAGTATCAGAACACCACGCCGACTCTCGCCACTGAAGCATTCAAGACTACCTACGACTCGCATCATGTGATCGCAGGATTGTCCATGCGCTTTTGATTTCGATGATGGCGTCTCTGCTCGGCCTTGTATCAGACTTGGTCATCGTGGGGACGAGCAGGCCTGTAGGCCGAATTCCTCAACCATCTTGGCGATAGCAGCCGGAGCAGGGTTCGAGGCTTGAACGTCAGGTCTCGATACTGTTTCTTGCCGGCCATCACGTCCGTCACGGCTTCGCTGAGAATTTGTCCGTGTTGGGAAAACGCCCACCATCTCATGCGCGGAAAAGTGTACAGCAGTCGGGCCAAACATCCGCCTCTTTGCAGTTCAGGAAGAATCGACTCTGTCACCGAGCCGTTGTACGTATTCCGTACGAGTTCCTCGTCAAGTTGCCCATCAATCAAGGCTTGTGCCGCTAGCAGGCCGCTGCGAATGGCGAACGAAATGCCTTCCCCGGTGACGGGATCGGCGAAACCGGCGGCATCACCGACCAACAGGATGCGCCTCTCGGCGAACGGTCCTCGTCGCGGTCGGCTGGGAATGACGAAGCCGTGGCGTTCGACCTGCGCCAGGGCCCCACAGCCGAGTAGGTCGAGATAGCGCGCCATTGCGCCCTTCAGATCCCTCTCCCGCTGCGCCATCGACAAGACCCCAATCGACAGGTGTGTCTTTTTTGGAAAAACCCAGGCGTACCCGTGGGGAATCAATCCGACATCAAATCTCGCGGTTCCGTGAAATCTGTCCAACCGGTCATGGGGCATTGTCACTTCGTACTCGAGGGCAGGAATCAGGATACGTCCGTCGGCCAGACCCATTTTCCGAGCGACCGTACTGATCGCCCCGTCGGCTGCCACGATGAATTTGGCGCGCATCGACTCTGCGCTTGTGGCGAGCGTGACGAAGTCACCGTGGAACGAGACGTTTTCTACAGCGCAGCGTTGGTGAACGGCAGCTCCGGCTTCTTGAGCCGCCGACAGAATCGCGAAGTCAAACTGCGACCGCATCGTCATGGAGACGATGGGCATCTGTCGATGAGTCGTAAACGATAAGCCTGCAGGGAGAATATTCAGCCGCGCAGTATAGCAGTCCTGTTCGATTACCTGGCGCACTTCTACTGGCAATGCCTGCATGGCCCGTCCAACGAGACCGCCTCCACAAGTCTTGTACCGAGGCAGAGCGGCCTTCTCGAGTACGGCGACAGACACTCCCGCCTTCGCCAGACGCCACGCCGCGCAAGCGCCGGCCGGTCCACTGCCGACGACGATGACGTCATACCTGGAGTTCATGCATCACGCATATGGGCTACTCAGGAAGGATCCCGGTACCTTTTCTACATCCGGAACTCCTCCTGAGGCAATGTGGCTATCGGAGGTCGATAGTCGATCTTTCGGTTCTTGTCGTCAATTGTGTTAGCCTGTGGGGAGAGCCTTGGCCGGGTGCTTCACCCGGCAAGCGTGGTGGAGAAATCAGGATACTATGGTGCGTCTCATCCTACTCGTAATCGTGGTCGCCCTGATCCTTGTCGGGCCGCAACTCTGGACCAGACGGGTATTTGCCAGGCATAGTGCGCCCCGTGACGACTATCCGGGCACCGGAGGTGAATTGGCTCGGCACCTGCTCAATCGGTTCGACATGCCGCACATCAAAGTTGAACCGACCGAGAGGGGTGACCACTACGACCCAGTCACCAAAACGGTCCGCCTCACGCCCGCGATCTTCGATGGAAAATCACTCACAGCCATCACGATCGCCGCCCATGAAGTCGGGCACGCCATTCAAGACCACCTGGGTTACCAGCCGCTCGCCGAGCGCACAAAGCTGGTGAAGGTCGCGCAGGGCGCGGAGAAGGCCGGGGCATTGCTGATGATGGGAATTCCGGTTGCGGCAGCCGTGGCCCGCACGCCGGTCGCGAGCGTGGTCGTCATGATGGCCGGCATGGCGACGATGGGGATCTCCACACTGGTCCACCTCGTCACGTTACCCGTCGAGTGGGACGCCAGCTTCAGACGAGCCCTCCCCGTTCTCCGTCAAGGCCGGTACCTGACGCCTGACGATGAGCAGGGCGCGCGCAGCATTCTCACAGCTGCCGCGCTGACCTATGTCGCGGCCTCCCTCGCGAGTTTGCTCAACTTGTGGCGCTGGATCGCGTTTCTCCGGCGATAAAGCCCGGCGGTGGACACATGCCGTTTGGTCAAACGGATGGACAGCATCCAAGCGCCATAGTCATCCTGTTCGACGCCGATGTGTGCGCGCCGTGCGATAGCGGGCCAAGGGCTCAGCCACATGGACAGTGGAATCGTCAGGTTCGAAGATGACGCGTACGCGAGCATGAAGTTTCCTCGCCACCCGGCGCAGCATACTGAGCGAATGGCCCTCATAGCCCGGAGATTCCAAGCGACAAATCTGCTGCTGCGAGGTCTTTACGCGCTGAGCCAATTGCTTTTGCGATAACCCAGCCTGTTGGCGTAGTGCAGCAATCTGTAGCGCCACCTCCCAGGCTTCTCCCGCTTCTTTGAACCGGCGGGCAAATTCCGGGTCATCCAACTGCTCTTTGAGATACCGATCGAAATTCGTCTGCTTCATATTCCCATCCTGCTTCGCCAGTCACGCATCCGGTCTTGAGCCGTTTCAAGATCACGAGACGAAATTGTCCGACCTTTATTCCTGATGCCGTGCACGACAACGATTCGGCGACGCTGCATGAAAAACCATAGAACCCTCGTGTTCAGCTTACCCACGTGCCGCAACTCATACAGCCCTTTTCCCAGCGCTTTCGACAACGGCTCCCGATGATACTGCGGATTGCGCAACTTCGCCAAACCCGCCAGCACCGACGCAAAGTCACCCGGGTCTGTGGCTTTAAGTATGTCCAGGAAGTCCTGAACGGGGCAATGCCTTCCGACTGTCTCATAGAACTCTATCGTGAATTCCAGACTCATGCAACATCAATATAGATGTTGTAGCTCAGCCAACTAGGAGACGTCAACGGACAAAAGACAAAGATTATGAGATACGTGGAGGAACAATTACATCAGTATGGCGGCTTGGATATCGGCTTGGGCCGACTGAGGGGAGCATCCAGGATGTCGGCTTCGATCGCCCGTTCACTGAGTTTTCGAAGGATCAGCTCCACGAGCATGCCGTGCCCGAAAGGCAGGCTTCCTCATCATCACTTTCGCATTTATCTCAATGCGATGTGCAGTCATCGTATGTCGTCGAATTTCAACAAGGACCAACGTCAGATGCATAGTGTGCTCGCCTGGCTCATCCCATTGATCCGCAGTACCGATTGCCACGTGTCGAGCATCAGCTTGCCGCACGAAATGGCACTATCTCATGCGAAACCGCATTCAGGCCGCTCCCCAACCTGGGATGAACATGAAATAGGTTATCAGAAGGAGAAATCCCCCGACAATGATCCAAGGGGCGCGATGCTGCAAGCCATCCGTTGCTGATAAGCCGGTCGCCATGACTACCACCCCCAACACAACATAATCGAATTCACTGGTCCATTTGAGGACGAAATCATGGTCGCTAAATGGCCAGAGGATGTGGAGCGGCCAAAGCGCGATCATGTCGCCGCATAGATGGATGCCTCCTCCAACCACATTGAGTCCCAGCAGACGCGAGAAGGACAGGGTCTTGATCCAACGGCTCTCGATTGCGGCTAGCAGCATC
>NZ_JBLYIG010000529.1:0-5066 GCF_049222245.1 Nitrospira sp. BLG_2
AGCCCTGGGTAAAAAACTTATACATGAATCCCAGATGCGGACACGTTCGGAACCAATCGTTCGATTGCGCGTCGGGGAACCATGCCTTGATCACATCGTTTCTCACACAATAGTTGCCTTCCGGTAAAGAAAACCCGCTCACCAGCCAAAAAGCGAAAAAACCTTGTTTCTGTGGAGGAGGATCGGCAAAAAAATCCTGAAAAGAAACATTCAGCAGATCCCCCTCCTCGGACATCGTTTGGGCAAATCCCCACACCAACGACACCTCATCATCTTTTTCCAAAACCTCGACGCATTTCCTGAACCAGTTCGGATCTAGAAAACCGTCCGAGACACAGCATTGGATAATGTACCGCCCTCTGGCCATTGCCAAAGTTTTCTGATAGGCCTCCACAATGTGATCATCCGGTTCAGACACCCATCTGATATGAGGGAATCCTTTAAGAATCTTTATTGTGCCGTCCGTCGACCCGCCATCAACGACAATGTGCTCGAAGCTTTGGAACGTTTGCGAGGCGACGCTTTCGATCGTTTGCCGCAAAAAACGCCCATGATTGAGCGACGGCGTTACGACAGAAATTACAGGATCCGAGACACTGCGCAAATCTTCATTGGCCATGCGCATAACGAGTGTGATTCCGAAAGAGTCCTTATTCCTGTTGCCACCTAAGACGGGGACATCACACGTGTGCCGATTCCCCGTGGTCAAACCGAAAATTGGCACTAGGCATGTTCCTTGATAGCATCATTCCTTTCACAGAAACAACATCGGACGACACTGGGAACCACCCTAGCCCAGAACGCCACACCGACCCTGGAAGGCATCGGCAATCGGCTGCCGGGCCGGAGGCACGATTTCCGTAGGCAATTGAGAAGCGGAAAAAAATCTCACGTCTTCACTCTCCTCACTGCACCGGATCCTGCCGGACAGCACTCTCGCTCCGACGACGACGTCGATCAGTTGAACCACATCGCCATTGTCAGGGTAGGTCACGATACGGCCGTCCGGGTTTGAATACACGCCGATCAGATGTGTGATCTCCACGGTAAGGCCGGTTTCCTCCAACACCTCTCGCACGGCCGCGTCCATGAGCGACTCTCCGGGCTCTACTTTTCCACCCGGTAATCCCCACCATCCACAGTCACGACGTTTTTCCAGAAGTATGGCTTCTTCTGGTCCCCGAACGACCACTCCGACTCCCGCACGCACCCTCATTCCTTCTACGATTGTGCTTCCGTACATCGAGCCAATCTCTGACTTATTCATGCAGGTTCCCCGCACCTGTTTTTAGATTCCGCCGAACCCACAGCCCTTTATAGGTCACACGTCAGCCGCCGCCTGCCATGCAAGAGCCCACGAACGACGTCCAGAATGTTCTTCCTTAACCCACATGGTCGATTATTAGGGAAGGAAGGCTGTGACGAATCGGCGCAGCGCGTTACGTTCTTTTGCTATGGGTCGGTTCTGGCCGGCTTCCAACGGCCAATATTGGCGGCATGGCAACTTTTCAACGAGCTGACCGACAAGATCATCTCGCCGCCAACGTCGCTGGGATACACGCACTCGCCACCTGATCGCGGCTTCGTGCCAAGTACAGCGCAAGGATTGTCCCAATTTGGACTCAGTCAACCCGTCAAGTACCGTACGACGGAGATCCTCCCGTTCCCTCCGATAAGCATGAGACCCGGAGATTGACTTCTGACCGGCATGGCGGCGAAAGGCGCTAAAGGTCAAGGGAACATATCGACAGGTTCCGTGAATCGCCATCCGAAGAAACAGATCGAAGTCCGCTGCATACCGAAAGGCGGGATTCATCCCACCGACGCGCTCATACAACCCCCTTTTCCAAAAACATGCATCTTGGAGCGGCGTCCAGGCCCCATATAACATGGCATTTCGAAGATCTTTTACGTATCCTCTGCTGAAAACAATCACTCGCCCTGCTTCATCGATATAGAAGTCATCCCCGAACACCATCTCGGCTCCGGTATCGAACAACGCTTGCCGGGCCGAATCCAGCGCTCCCGGCAACAGGAGATCGCCGGAATTGATCCAACACAGAATGTCCCCTGTCGCCCGGGCGAATCCTTTTGCCAATGCGTCCGCATAGCCTTGATCCGGCTCGCTGACCCAGCCGGTCAGCCGAGACTCGTACTGCCGGATAATCTCGACACTACCGTCATTGGAGCCGCCGTCGATGACGAAGTATTCGTCACCGGGACAGAGATTATGCACAACCGACTCGATCGTCTGAGGAAGATAGGAAACCAGATTGAGATTGGGGGTAATAACGGAGAACTTCAGCAAAACGAGGTTCCCTTGGATCGCTTAGTTGTTAACGTCAGGTCCTCGTACAATCTCATGTGGCGCCGCGCTATCGGTTCAAATCCGTACTCCTCCACAACTTTTTTCCGGGCAGCGTCGCTCAAACTCCGCCGGCGGTTCTCATCCGCCAAAACCCATCGAATTCCCATAGCCAAATCGTCTACATCAAACGGCTTGGCCAAATACCCATTCATTCGATGGTCTATCATGTCGCCCATCCCGCCTATATCAAAAGCCACGCATGAAGTTCCACAACTCATCGCTTCCAGAACAGTATTCGGTAAGTTATCTTCCATGGATGGAGCCACGAAGACGTCTGCCGCCGCGCAAGCCAATGCCATCTCCTGTTCTCGCTTTAATATTCCGAGATAATGAACGTCAAAGGAGAACGAAGCGTCGCGCTTCTCTCCGTTCATTCCGGCAACGGCCAGACAAATTGACCCAGCATTCCCATCCTTGGCAAGGATTTCAAATGCGGACTGAAGCAAATGGAGACCTTTTCGTTTATCGCCGTCGCCTGTCAACGCACTAAACAACACGACATGCTTGTCGTGAGGCAAGGAGAGCCTTCGCCTCGCAACCGCACGCTCGGTAGGACAAAAAATCTGCGTATCAAGACAATATGGGATGACTTCTATACGCCGAGATCGGAATAACGCACTGGATGCAGCCATTCGTGCCATCCAACGACTCGGTGCGATCAAAGTAAGATCAATATCCCGCCATGCCGAGCACTTTCGCTCCCATGTCTCTCGGGACAGATCATTGTGAACTCTTGAGCCAAGCACCGGGCAGTAACCACACTCTGTTTCGAATCTTGAACATCCCTCTCCGTAGTGGCATCCACCGGTAAAACCCCACAGGTCATGAAGCGTCCATACTAAGGGCTTCTCCAGCGTTCGCAAGTCTTCCACTTTCAGGAATCCATTGGTGATCCAATGCAGGTGATAGATATCTTTTGATATCTTATAGGCTCTGCGCGCGGTACGCGTCACGGCCTTTGCCGGTGAGAATAAAAGAGGCTTCCTGCTCTTATAGCGACGCACATAAAATTGGTCCCAATGAGATGAAATACGTCCTGCGATCCGATTTATGATGGAACCCCCATCAAATATCGATGGTGCCTGACTCCCCTTTACCTCAACCAGCATTTGTGAATTCACACCGATAGTGGGAAGCGCCTGATGCAGGCGGTATGCGGCCTTGGCCGCTCCACCTTGAACATCAGACCAACTAAGATGAAGAACATTCATGGTTTCAGAGCTTCATGAACAGAGAGTTCGGCTTTTCGAGCCTTGCCTTCGGCTTTCTCGAAGTCCTACGCGTCTTTTCCCAAAGACAATAATCAAGAACCATCATTATTCGGTGCAGGGCAAGAGTTTGTCAGGGATGATTAAAGGATCATACGGTGATGATGCTTATGATTGTGTCCAATATGGCGGTAAACCTTTAAATCGCCTGCGCAGATCCAGCAGTTTCCTTGCCGATCGATCCCCGACCACTTTCCACAGCAGCAGCTGCGAGCAATCTCTCGTCATCATCTTCAGCAAATCCTTACTTGGCAAATGTTGCCCATGCATCCTTTGCGCGCACAGGATTTCGCGGTATATCTTGAATTTGTTGGCCAAGCTAGTGCTCATCCCGCCGAGCCGCTGCGCCGCCGTAATGACATCGGGAATAAATGCCGCATCGCCCGTTTTGAGCTCGCGCAATAACAATTCGTAATCGCCGGCGATACGGAAAGACTCGTTGAATGCACCATGCTGCTCGAACAAGGTCCGCCGGTGCATTGTGCCGATATGCGGGATGCACATGTACTGCCGGAAGGCGTTCTTAACCTGTTCCCATGATTCACCCATCGGCTGAGACACCCGGCCATCATCGCTGACCCGGACTATTTGGCCATATGCCACACGAATACGTATCGGCAGCATTTTTAGATGAACCGCCATTCGCTCCAACACCGCTGCGTCCCAGAAATAATCATCGGCGCCCAGAAAGCAAATCCACTCGCCCCGGGCTTGTGCCAATCCTTTATTCCAAGCGTTGTAGATGCCGCGATCAGTCTCCGAAATCCAATAACTGAATTGGCTACAATTTTTCTCCAATAGCTCGACCGTGCCGTCTTTGGAACCTCCATCAATGATAATGAGTTCTTTATTAGGATAGGTCTGCCTCGTAACACTGTCGATGCATTCCTGCAACGTGGTCCTTCCGTTGAAGACAGCGACAATGACGGAAATAGACGGTGCCTTATCGCTCATCAGTCAGTATTCAAGAATTTCGGTAAAAGACCCCATCAACCTGAAGCGTGCGCCCCTGTCTCTGATCGATAAATCCCGGTCTCAGCGCCCACAATGCAAAACCCTCATCCTCCAGCCGGTCGACGAGGTCTCGCCACAAATGCTGGCCTTCGTACAACGGCACAAGAGAAAGCTCCACCAATATTCCTTTGATGTACGGCAACGTCTCGCGCGCGCCATCGAGCACGCGCCATTCAAAACCTTGCGTATCGATCTTCAGAAAAGGTGCGCGCGCGCCCTTTACGTAGTCCCCTGCAACGATATCCAAGGTCTTAATGGAAACCCTCTCCTCCCCCTCGTACACTGATTCCGGCGCGGCGCTGCAATGCGCCTCAAGCATGGGCAGAAGGGAACTGCTTTGAGAATTACCTGCAATGTTGATCACGGTCTCCCCGTTCTGGTCGCCAAGCGCGCAGGGCGGATATGCCTCCCAGTTA
>NZ_JBLYIG010000530.1:0-1929 GCF_049222245.1 Nitrospira sp. BLG_2
AGACACAGTTTTTGATGCACCACCGATTACTGTCCCGGTGGCGGATTTGAGAGGCTGGCTGGTGACATTGCTTACCGGCTCACCCACTATGCTCTCTCAAGGCAATCTTCTGATACCTTTGATTGACAATAGCATCGCTTGGGAAGAACTCACCAAAACGATCAAAGCCGCTCAGGTGTCTATCAATAGCGCCCAGCTATATCTGGACGTCGGTAAAGTTTTCACGGTCTTTGTCCCGACGAATCCTGAAGCCAGCCCTCCCTTAGTTACTCATGGCGAACGTTTTGAGGACGAGATTATTAAAGCAAACTTCGCGCGCGGGATTCCGGTCCGTTTGATCATGAATGACTTCATGGGCGAACCGTATCCCATCGACTCTGCCGGTGTAGTAGAAGACTACATAAAACACGGTACAGTATTGACACCCAACACCGTAGAGATTCGACGTTTCCGCATGCCATATAATCGTGCCATGCACGCCAAGTTCACGATTATCGACGGCGAAATAGCCATTATGAATGCCTCACCCATTTTGCAGGAGTATTTCGACGATACGACGCATTTCGTAGATGATCCGCGCCGCGGCAGCATGTCCTTTCCAAAGAACTCGATCAAGATTCCAGTGCATGATGTCAGTTGTTCGATCCAAGGCCCGGCATTAGAACACTTAGAAGAGATCTTCGCCCTCCTGTGGTGGAAAACAGGAGGAACTGAGGTAGGCGTGACTTCGCCTATTCCGCCAACGGCCACCAATACATCGGTACAGATCGTGCGTACTCTCCCGGGTGGTACCTTCTTTTCGTCACCTTTCGATGTTCCAAAGGGCGAACTTGGAATCCTCGAGGCCTATCAGCGCGCTATCGCCGAGGCCAAGGATTACATCTACCTCGAAAATCAGTATTTCACAGAACCCTTAATCGCTCGTGCATTGCTCGCGGCACTTAGGGATGGGTCCCGACCAGAGTTAAGGGTTATTATCCTGGTAAATAATGTTGTGGATATTCCTGGATACCAAGGATTGCAGACTAGATTGATCGGCCAGTTACTGAACGATGCAGAAAAACACGGTGTACGCGACCGACTGGGTGTGTTTACTCGATGGACTCACGACGCCAAATCCTCACCGCAACGCATCATTCGCAATTACATCCACTCTAAGGTCGGCATTGTGGACAACAAATGGGCCACGATCGGTAGCGCCAATCTGGATGGAGTATCTCTGCACGTCAGTCAACATATTGCGTTTTTCTATTCAACAAGCGACATGTTAGAAGAACGGGCGGTGGAGCTGAATACTGTGCTGTACAACGGTGTGGATGGGCAACCGTTCACCACAGTTCCCGATGAACTCCGTCGCGATCTGTGGGCCGAGCACTTGGGTGTAGATCGAGACGATAGTCTTATTAAGGCGTCAACGATGGGTTCCAACAATGGAGCGAACTGGCTCAACCTTTGGAATACCAAAGCCGAAGAAAAAGCAAAGGGTCTCAGCAAATCGCCACTGACCCACGAACAGGCTAGCATTCTAAAGTGGCTTGCAATCAAAGATCCGGAGAAGTATCTGGCGATTCTTGGCGTCAAGGAGAGCAAAGACCTGAAGATCGAAACTGAAATTAGGGACTTTGACTTCAAAACAGGGAAATGGGCGTAGCTGAGCTTCTGACTGCTTGGGGCAAGTGGAAAGTGAGATAGAAAGGACGCGAATTTATGGCCAGTACGCTCGACATTCTAAGTATAGAAATCGCCAAGTTGCTCCTGCCTCTACGGAGCGGCTTCTCCAGCCCGGAGCAAGCCGAGGCACTCTTGCGGCTCTTAGGCTGGCGCCTACCTCCAGGTGTTGAAGAAATCGGATTGATAAGGATCCGTATACAGCCTTTGGTCGACAAACTGCAGGTCGTCTTAAATTCCTCGCCAGACGAAAAAGACGAC